>JAFUMW010000148.1 GCA_017482465.1 Clostridia bacterium | reverse complement strand
CAAATATCCGTTCAAAAAAAGAAAAAACGAGGCAACCAAACGGTTGCCTCGTTTCAATATTAATACACGGTAAGAGTTGCGGAAATGTTTGCATCGGAAATAGCCTTTTTTCACGCGACTATCGCGTGGCTTTCGGAATACAGCAAACAGCTATTTTGGTGTTCAGTCCATATAAGATGTATCCAGCTCGACAAAGACGTGCTCGATGGATGATTTCTTTGCCGCCAGACACATTTCGGCACTCAGAATACCGTCCTTGAGTGTCGTTTTTGAGCTTTCCTCTCCTTTGATCACACCGATAAAATTGCGAATGAGCTGGCTGTCACCGCCGAAGTGACCGCCGCCGATAGATCCGAACGAATGCATCTCGGTGATATTTTCATAGTGATGATACAGCTTGATCTGATTGCTGTAAAAATCAAATTCGATGCTTCCCTTAGAGCCGATAATATATGCACCGCGTCGACCTGCTCCGTAGCGAGCGACGAAATCCTGCGTATATGTGACGTGCAACCCCGAATCGTACTCAACGATCAACGAGCCGCTGTCCTCGATGGTGTTGTCCTCAGAGTAGCAGCAATACTCGCCTATGATGCCGCCGCTGGCGGCTTTTATGATATTTTCGGGAGTTTGGGGGCTTTCTGGGCAGGTTTTGATATCAGGGCAGTCTTTGCACTTAAAGCCTGCGGGCTTGTCACCCTTGAACACTTGCTTGGACTTCATGGCGCACACGCGAACGGGACGCATACCTCCAAGCAGATAATTGATATAGTCCAGATCGTGAGTCGCTTTCTGCAAAAACTGTCCGCCTGTTATCCTTTCTTCGCGATACCATTTGTGGAAGTATCCGGTTGCGTAGGGTACATTGTTAATTGCCTCGATGTGGGCAATTTCGCCGATCTTGCCGCTGTCAATCAGCTCTTTTGCGTAGGTGATCATGCGAGAAGGACGCAATGGGAAAGAAACCACGATTTGATCGTTTATATGTGTGATGCTTTTGAGCCTTGCCAGATCCTCTTCGGTGGTGCACACCGGCTTTTCAAGGTAAATGGGCAGGTTGTACTGAGATACAAGCATCGCGTACTCGGTGTGGCTGTTACACCACGTGCCGATGCAAACTCCATCAAGTTTTTCGCTGTCCATCATTTTTTTTGCATCGCTGTAATAGGTGATGTCTTTCCAGCCAAGCGCGTTGATAAAACGAGTCTTGACCAGCTCGATATCCCTATCCATAATGGCGGTGATCTTAAGTTCACCTGTAGCCATCATTTCTTTTACCAAGTCGTTCATTCGGTAGCCGTAGCCGATAATGCCGATACGTAACATAACAGTATTCTCCTTCTTGCCAAAAAATATGTTGCTTCTACTATGTGGTAGTAAATATATAGTAGCAAAATTGTCGCAAAAAGTATATAGGCGAAGCTGCTGTTATTTAGCATTTTTCTGCTATTGACAAACTGCGTGAACCGATGTATAATACAGTAAAATACCAAAAGCGTAGGAGGATGGATGTAAGTATGATTAGCACAGAACTGCTTACGGACCGATATTTGCACGTAAACAGCTGCGGCCGCCAGCATTTGTATGGAGAGAATACAGGCAGTGTCCGCCCGACGGGGCGTGTTGATTATCATATTCTTTATATCGCCAAGGGCTGTTGCTTTGTAACATTGGAGCGTGAGATTCTGTGCGCGCCTGCCGGCTCGGTGGTGGTGTACCTGCCTAATCAGAGGCAGGAGTATCATTTTGATAAGGACATTGATTCACTGTCGTACTTTATCCATTTTAGCGGCAGTGCTTGCGCCGAGCTGTTGAAAAATTTCGGCTTGACCGAGCAAAACGTATTTTTCATGGGCAAGAGTGTTACCATTAGCAATCTGTTTGACACACTAATCGACGAGTTTCATCTTAAGTTCGACTATTACGAGGAGATCTGCCAGAGCTTGCTGTTGCACATTCTTTCGGTGATTGCACGTAAAATGAACGACGATCAGACGAAAGAGCCTACTGTCAAGGCAAAGCTCAACGAGATTTGTCGTTATATTTACGCCCACTTTGCCGAAGAGCTGTCGGTGGGAGCGCTCGCCGCCATGTGCTTTCTGAGCGAGAGCCGTTTTTCACATCTCTTTAAGGAATTTGTTGGAATCAGTCCGGCACAGTATATACTGGGCGCAAAGATCGAGATGAGCAAGGAGCTGCTCAAAAACACCGACATTTCCATTGCACAGATCAGCGAACGAGTTGGTATATCAAACCAGAATTATTTCAGTAGGATCTTCAAAAAGCACACAGGGATGACACCAACTGAATTTCGAAAAATGTAAAAAAGCCCGGTGCTTGATGTTTCAAGACTCTTTTATTTCTTCTATGAAAATGACAATTTATAGAGACATCCGAATACAAAACTCGTGCATTGTATAAATACTGATAATAAATTCTACTTAGCAAAACTGAATATATTACCAGAGCACTATTTGGAAGAAAAGTATTTAAATTATACTTGGACGCTGTTCAAAAAATAAATAAAAAATAATTTAAGCCTTGTGTACGCTCAAACCGCATACACAAGGCTCTCCCTATAGAAAAACAATATCAAAGATAAAAGAATAATCCGAACACTCCAATGATTTGAATGGTGTTCGGATTATTACTGTTTGGTGCGGAAGACGGGACTTGAACCCGTATGGTAAGAACCACACGCCCCTCAAACGTGCGCGTCTGCCAGTTCCGCCACTTCCGCGTCAACGGTAATATTATACCGCAAACTGTTTCGTTTGTCAATACCTATTTAACAAAAAAATTGAAAAAATAATAAAAAAATAACGGGGACATGAAAACAGCCTCATGTCCCCCGTATATATCAATAGAATGTCGCTACTTCCTGTTCGGGCGGATCGCTCTTTACCAGCGCCGTTACAGTAAGCACAGGTCCGTCGCTTTCGTAAAGCTCATGACGCTTGAACTCAAACTTTGCGCTTACCATCACCCACTCGCGGTTCTTGAGATTGCCTGCCTCGGGCGAGATCGCCACAACGGGACGGTAGGTGATGTCGTTTTCACAGCATATCATTACGTGCCTGCCTATAGCAAATGTGTTCTTCGGAAAACGCTTGTCAACCGCAACGACCCCTTTGAACGTGACAGTCTTGCCGATATACTTCTGCGGCTCTTCGGTCATGTCCCTGTACCAGAGAGCATAATCGCGGTCCTCGATAACAACATTGTTTGATTCGGTGTCAAAGGGAAGCGGATCTATCGTCTCATCATACTCTATGTGCCCGTCGGGATATACATACGAGATAGCACAGCTGCGGCTTACACCGCGTACGATCTTGTGGTAGGTATCCTTGTCAACATTTTCGGGCGTGCGATTGAATATGATCACCTCGCACGAGTTCAGCTTGTCGACCGTGAGCGTTCTCATGTTCTGATTGTATACGCCGAACGTGTTGGCGTCCGCAAGAGCGATCTCCTGGTATATCATCCAACCCTCGGGCATAGCCTCGTAAAGGTCGGGTAACATCCACATGCCGTTGTATTCTATCATAACACGTGCGCTTTTGTGCTTTTTTACAAGCTTGGAAAGATATGTGGGATCAAGAGCATCCTTGTCTGGTATGACCTCTAAAGAAACATCACAGGAGAATGTGCTCGGATCGTATTCCTCCTCACCCTCTTCACATACGAGAAGAAGGGTGTTTTCTTTTATGGCGAAACGTTCATCCTCAAGCGTTTCCTGAATAAACTTTGTTTTTCCTGCCTCCAAAAATCCTGTAAACAGGTATACCGGTACTTCTACAGCCATTTTTTATCCTTTCGAAAGACTTACTTAACTCTGAATAATTTTTCGATGGCGTCGGTCTTGAGATTCGAGCCGATCACGCAAAGTCTGCCGATAACAGCCGCACTGCCGCTTCTGACATCGGGCTCACCCGGCACATAGTCGAAATGAATAAAGCTGCCGTCCTGTGCCTGAACGATGCCCTTGGCGCGAAGTATCATGCCGTAATCGCTCTCGTTTTCAAGCTCACCGAGTGCGGATTCGATCTCTTCGGCAGTGTACTTGAGAGGAGTTTCACAGCCCCAGCTTGTGAACACCTCGTCGGCATGGTGATGATGGTGATCGTGACACCCGCAGCTACATTCCTCGCCATGTTCATGGTGATGTTCATGGTGATGTTCATGGTGATGCTCGTGCTCATCATGATCGTGGTGATGGTGTTCATGCTCGTGGTCATGGCATCCGCAGTCATGATCCTCGCCATGTTCATGGTGGTGATGCTCATGGTGATGCTCATGTTCAAGTTCTTTAAGAACCGACTCGAGCGTCTCCGAACGCTCCATAGCGTCAAGTATCATCTTGCCGTCAAGCTTGTCCCAGGGTGCGGTCACGATTACAGAGTCGGCATTGTGTTCTCTTAAGAGAGCTACACATGTGGCAAGCTTTTCCTCGGAGATATTGTCGGTGTGGCTTAAAATTATCGCACCGGCGTGCTCTACCTGATCGTTGTAGAACTCGCCGAAATTCTTCATGTACATCTTGCACTTGTTCGCATCGGCAACAGTAGAGAAGCTGTTGAGCACCATGTCCTCGCGGCTTACATTCTGCACGGCACGGATAACATCAGAAAGCTTGCCCACACCCGAGGGCTCGATAACTATTCTGTCGGGCGAGTATTCGTCAAGTACCTGTGAAAGCGCCTTGGTAAAGTCGCCGACAAGGCTGCAACAGATACAGCCGGAGTTCATTTCGTTGATCTGTATTCCCGCATCCTGCAAAAAGCCGCCGTCGATACCGATCTCACCGAACTCGTTTTCGATAAGTACGAGCTTTTCGCCGGCATAAGCTTCTTTTATAAGCTTCTTGATAAGCGTAGTCTTTCCGGCACCGAGGAATCCGGAAATAATATCGATTTTCGTCATGTGTCAGTAAATTCCTTTCAAAAAGAAAAATTCATAAAAAATGTGTATCAATAATACAATATAAATAGTATATAATTTTTTGCGTAAAAAGTCAAGAGCGAAAAAGCTATAAAAAGTAAACAAAAGTAAACTTTTTGTTGTCGGAGAAATATATGCCGCCGCGCTTAAATATATCTATTGACAAATACCGAATTTTCGAATATAATATACTTACCAAGCAAATACTAATGAACGTGAAAGGACATAGATGACCATGGCAGAAGAATTTTACGATGACAGTGTGTATACATTGACCGATGAAGACGGAAACGAAGAAGAATTCGAGCTTTTAGGAAGCGCCGAGATCGAGGGCAAGGTATATCTTGCACTTGTACCGTCGGCACAGGCAGGAAGCGATGATGCCGAATACGTTATACTCAGACAGGATAAGGATGAGGACGGCGAAGACATTCTCGTGACCATAGATGATGACGATGAATTTGATACCGTAGCAGACCTGTTCGAGGATGAGCTTTTCGGAGAAGTAACATACGACGAAGAAAAGTGAGACCCCCCCGCAGACATCAGGTTATGGTCAAGACCGAAAATCTCATGATTTCTCGCTCGATAAGTGAAACGATTTCCCCGGATGTTGGGGTATGGGTTAAGGACATAAAATTTTTAAAAACCACACGCGCGTTTTAAAGAAGCCTGCGGAGTGCGTGATAGTCTGTCATTCAGAACCTACAACCGAATAAAGGAGTCTGACTTCTGCGTATGGGTATGCAGACCTCCCGACGTGCCCTGCTTTGACACGGCACGCACCGGACGCTGGGAGCACAAAAACGCGGAGAGGACACCTACCTTGCTAAAGCAGGGTTTCTATTGAGGGCTACACGGCTTTGCGGGATAAATAAAAAAACAAACGGCTGACGTTAATACGTCAGCCGTTCTTGTTGAAAATAATTTTCAAAAACAAAAAAATCTATTGACAAGTTTGGCGTGTAATGGTATACTAATTATAGAGAGAAAAAACTCTCGTAAATAAGTCGTAACAGAGGGAACGTATGAAGAGGGAATATGCGGCACCCGAGGTGGATACGCTGATTTTTGAAACGGAAGATATAATAATGGTGTCAGGCGAGTTTGATATGAACCGCCCGGTGGCATCCGAGGATATAGACGAAAAATAAAACCAAACAAACGCGTGTATACCATAAATGCGCGGCAAATTTGTCATTTATCGGACAGACGTGTCTGCGTCTGTCTTTTTTGCTTGAAACGGGGGTGAAAGTGTGAGCATAGTGATCAGAATGTCACAGCTTAATATCGAAATAGATACACAAAGCGAGTATATAAAGAAGAAATGCTCCGATTACCTCACAGACTCGGCGGATATCGACATGAGCGTCAAGGTCACAAGGGAAGAAATAGAGCATGAAAAAGCACTTTCTCCCGGGTATACCGACGACTATTACGAGTTTGTCTGCGTTTACCGCGCAATATGCATGAAAATGCCGCTGTATGATAGACTGCTCGTGCATAGCGCAGTCATAGACACAGACGGACGCGGCTACGCCTTCGCCGCCAAAAGCGGTGTCGGTAAAACAACACATATCCGTATGTGGAAGCAAGCATTTGGCGACAGCGTAAGTATAATAAATGGTGATAAACCGATCTACCGCTTTGAAAACGGCAGGATCTATGCCTGCGGAACACCGTGGTGCGGAAAAGAAGGGTATAATATAAACCGTGAGACAGAGCTTAAAGCGATCTGCTTTATAAATCGCGGCGAAGAGAATAAGCTGCAAAAAATCGAACCGGGCAAAGCGTCCGACCTTGTTTTCGGACAGATAATCATGCCCAAATCGGCAGATGCGGCAATAAAAACGCTCGAGCTTTGCTCAAGCCTGCTAAAACACGTGCCGGTATATAATTTGTGGTGTGATATCAGCACAGACGCGGCACATACCGCGAAAAAAGTACTTGAATTGGCGTAAGATCAACTAAAACAGAGGTAAGGTCGTAATGAAGATCAGAAAAGGCTTTCTTATGCGCGAGGTCGCGGGAAAAAACGTGGTCATAGCCACGGGCGATGCCGCAAGAAACTTCAACGGAATAATCAAGCTCAACGAGTCGGCGACCTTGCTGTGGCATCTGCTTGAGAGGGGCGCAGACGAAGCCGAGCTTGTAGACACGATAACCGAAACCTACGATGTTGACATCACGACCGCTCAAAACGACGTTTCGATGTTCGTTACCAAGCTGAAGGGAGCGGGTATCGTTGATGAATGAAAAATTCAGACTTGCCGACTTTGAGCCGATAATACGTGAGGTCGTAGGCTCGGGCGGTGAGTTTACAATGAAGACCCACGGCACGAGTATGCTTCCGATGCTTTCGGACGGCAACGACAGTGTCGTGCTTGTAAGCGTACCCGAAAAAATAGTGCGAGGAGACGTTATCTTTTATAAGAGGGAAAACGGGCAGTTCGTGCTCCACCGTGTTGTAGGAAAGCGTAAAGACGGTTTCGTCCTGCGCGGTGATAACCAGATAATAAATGAGTACGGTGTCGGATACGATACCGTTATTGCAATTGTTACAGCATATATCAAGAACGGAAAAAGAATAGACGTAACAGACGAAGAATATAAAAAATACGTTCGTACGCTCGACGGAAAATACAGGGCAAAAATAGCCCATTCCCTGGCGGCAAGAGTAAAGAATAAGCTCTGCCGCATTTTTCACACGGGCGCGGAGAAATAATAATGATAAATAAAGCAGGAATATACCTGATAGAGCTTGTGTCAGCGGCTGTGCACGGTACGTTCGTACCCAAAAAGCCGGATGACGTAAGCTTTACAGATGTGTATAATCTCGCCGTCCGCCATTCGGTGGACGCACTTACATACCTCGCCGTTGAACGGCTTGAGGAAGCACCGAACGAAAAGCTTTTGGCACTCTGGTCACAGCGCTTTTATAAATCGGTCATAAACGATACCGAGCAGAGAAGCGCGTATACAGACGCGTGTAAGGTCCTTTCCGAATGCGGTGCACAGTATATCCCGATAAAGGGAATAGTGATGAAGGACTATTACCCCGAGGGAGTGATGCGTAGCATGGCTGATGTCGATCTTCTGTACCGCCACGGCAGGCGGGACGCAGTGCATAAGAAGATGCTCGCGAACGGTTACACGGTAAGATCGCATAACGCGGTAAACTATCATGACACATATGCAAAGGACGCAAATATCAGCGTTGAATTGCACCGTTCGCTCTTGTCCAAAAACGATAAGCTACATTCCTATTTTGAGCAGGTTTGGAAGCGCGCGAAGGCGGACAGCGACGGCGTGTATAAAATGACCCGCGAGGATGAGTACCTATACCTCATAGCGCATCAGGCAAAGCACTTTTTTGAAAGCGGACTCGGCATCCGTCCGGTATTGGATATCTATCTTTACAGACAAGCGCACGCTGATACGCTTGATATGAAATATGTTCGAAAAATACTCGGACGCGCCAAGCTTGAGGTGTTTGAAAAACGAATATCGGCACTTGCCGATAAATGGTTTTCGGGTATTGACTCCGAGCTTGTAAGCGATGATATCGAGGAATTTTTTCTGGCATGCGAGCCTCACGGAAGCAGTTCTAACCGCAAGATATTGCGTACGCAAAAAATGCTTGTTGACGGAGTAACATTGCCCGGCGCAAAGCGTAAATACGTGCTTTCGCAGTTCTTCCCGCCATACACCGTGATGTGTACAGAGTATAAGAGCTTGAAAAAAGCTCCGATTCTGTTGCCCGCGTGTTGGTTGCACAGGATGTTCGCATTGACATTTTTCGAAAAGACTTCCGTAAAAAAGCATTTTATCGACGCAACGCGAAGCATCGGCGAGTCGGACGAAAAGGACGTGGAATTTGCCATTCGCGTATACGGATATTTTATGTAAAAAAACACCTGACCGTCAAGGTCAGGTGTTTTGATATTTTGGGGACGAATGTAATTATTTGTTTCTGTCCCAGTTGACAACACAGGATTCGTCAAGATATATCTGGGTCGTCGTGTTGTATTTAAGACCGTCTATAGAGTCATAGAAGGGCCAGATGCACTCGTTGCTGTTTTCGAATACATAAGTACCGCCGTTGAGCTTTATAGTACCGCCGTTTGCGTATGCAAGATAATAGTTGTTAGCGGCTTTTTCCTTTTTAAATGTACCGCCGTTTACTATGATCTCACCGCCGTTGGATGCATAGAATACACCATTGGGAGCACCTATAGATGTACCGTCATTAATAGTGATAGTACCGCCGTCAGCAGTGAATACATATGCTGCGCGAGAGGTGTGTACGTTTCTGTCGAACGCAGAGAATGTACCGCCGTTTATGGTAACATTACCGCCGATGTTGCTTACCGCGCGGCCACTGTTTCCGTCTGTACCGAACTCACCGCCGGATATGGTCAATTCACCGCGGTTTTCGATAACAGCAGAGCTACTGGATGTGGTATCACCGTTTGCGTATGTACCGCCGGTGATATTAAGCGTACCGTTGTTAACGATAGCGGCCTTTCCTGCAATAGGACTTTCGATATTAACAGTTTCATCAAGAGTGATCTCAGTGTCCTCGCTGATGATAGCTACCTGATCGTTTTCAACAGCTGCTAAGAGTTCTTCAACAGTTTCAACCTCAACCTTGGCGGGAACGACTGTCCATGTCTGGTCAGCGTTAGGGGTAACTGTGCCTTCTGCGAGCCAAGCCTCGGGATTAAAGTTGAACGTACCGCCGTATACTGCGATACCGGTGGGACGCATCTTATCGTTGCTTCCGTCATCATTCACATAGCCGTTAAACGTACCGTCGTTGAGAACGATATTCGTTCCGCCGAAGAGGTAGGACTTGCCTGTCATCGTGAATGTACCGCCGTTTACAGTAACAGTTCCGGTTCCGGAATTGATCACCTCGTTATTCGAAGTGTTTGTATACGTACCGCCGTTGATGGTTACCAAAGTACCGCCGTTATAAATAGTATGCTTGCCGCTTGTTGTGTTGGCAACGTCAGAATCGTTAACGGTCAGTGTGCCTGCGTTGAAAACACCGCCGTTTACTGTCATGTTATCAACAGTAAGTGTGCCCTTGTTATTGAGTGCATAAGTAGTCGCACCGCTTGCTGTACCGCCTGTAACCTTTAGCGTACCGTTGTTTACGATAGCGTTACCGGGAGCGGAGATGGTATTGCCGGAAAGGTCAAGAACAACTGTTACTCCCTCAGGAACGGTCGTAGGAGCAGAAAGCGCGATATCATTTAATATCACATATGTACCGCCCTCATTAAGAGCCGCGATAAGATTTTCTTCGGAGCTTATCTGACCGTCGTAGTCAGCGTTATCATCATAGAGATGATCGAAGCTGTCTTCTTCATAAGTGTACTGAGTAGCAAGCAACTGAACTTTGAAGTTAGAGCCAACAGAAAGATCCTGGTAGTCGTTGCCTGCAGACTCCTGCATCTTGAGAACGATACAAGCAGTTACAGTCTCGGTCTTTGCGATAGCAGCATCTTCAGCGTCAAGAGTAAAGTCCTGTGTACCCTTTTCAGCGTTGGGAAGAATGATACCGTAAGCCGCACCGTCAGCGTCTGCTATAAGATCGGACAGAGTGCCGACCTTTGTAAGACTGCCCATGGAAGTACGTGTGGGCGCGGTAAAGCCTGTCGCATCGGTAAGACCGTAGTAAACGTCGATAACGTCAGCAAGATCATATTCGCCTGCGGCGGGAAGAGTATCGGGGATGATGTTGAGCTGATACTTGAGAGCGAGGTCGCCGGTGTTAGTGATCTTTACATACTTAACGTCGGTGTAACCGGGTTCCCAAAGGTTGTAGCTGAAAATAGATCCCTTGGAAGCGTCGGTAAATGTACCGTCGATCTTATCGGAATATTCCATGGTAACCTTAAGAGTACCAGTCTTGATGATGTTGTTTGTTGATTCAACGCTGTCAGTGAACCATGCAAAAGTAGTGCTTGCAAGCATAACTATGCAAAGGAACATAGAAACGATGCTCAGAAACAACGAGCGTTTGGTGTTTGTCATAGTATTAGTCCTCCTGAAAAAATATAGTATCGTGACAAACGATATGACAGCTTTCCTGTTTATGGAAAACATACACTATGATTATACATGAAAAAACAACACTTTTCAAGAGCGTGTACAATAAAAAAACGCGATTTCGAGCAGAAACGCGTTTTTTTTTTTTTTT
>JAFUMW010000147.1 GCA_017482465.1 Clostridia bacterium | reverse complement strand
TGAATTCCTGTTGTTCGGGTATATGAACATCCTGCTGATTTATAAGTCATGCACTGCTTGCCTCTGGCTTGTCTTCCGGAGCGTTGATCATCCTCAGCATAAACTACTATTTGGTTATCACCGGATATTAAAGCATTCGTGATATTCATTTCAAATGCTGTATATCCGCCCTTGTGAGTTCCGCAGAGCTTACCGTTGACCCATACCTTGCAAAAATAGTCAACCGCACCAAAATGCAGAATACATCTTCCTTCGGGAAGGTCTGAAAGGGTTAGTGTCCGACGATACCAAACAGCTGAAATAAAATCGGTGTACCCAATGCCGGATAACTTGCTTTCAGGGCAAAACGGCACAAGAATTTTATGCGGATACTCTCCGTCATTAACCATGCCTCGTTCTTCACCGCTTTTTCCAAAGTCAAAAGCAAAATCCCATTCACCATTCAAACAATACCAGTTTTCACGTGCCCATTGCGGTCTCGGATAATCTAAACGCGGAATATCCAACGAAGAATTAAGAATATTAATTTTCATAAATTTGTTTCCCCCTCTTGTAAATGTGTTTTTTTTATTGTATAATAAATCAAAACACATTTGTAAATGTCTCTTTATAGTATAACAATTCAAAATACCCTTGTAAATAATCATTTTAATTCAAAAAGTGAGGAAAACGATTTTATGGAAGAGCTTTTACATTATTTCCCTCCTAATATCATACACACACTGTTTTACATTTCGTTGGCAGGGGTTACATATCCTAATCCCCATTACCGTATTGACCAAAAATTTCGCAACATTTCTGTGCTCGAGTATGTAACATCCGGAAAGGGATATGTATTGGCAAATGGCATGATTCACGAAGTAGGTCCGGACACGATTTATTTTCTTCGAAAGGGAGAATCACACCTATATTTTTCTGACACAAAAGACCCCTTTACTAAAATTTTCTTGAATATTTCCGGAGCTTTATCTAACCTTTTATCATCTATGTATAATCTGGAAGGAGTATACTTTTTTAATTGCACAGAATTAAGAACAACATTCGAGAAAATTCCGGAAATACTTCATTATGATGTTAATGAAATAGAAAAGCAAATAGCTTTACAGGGAGTTTTGGTTGAAATATTAGCAAGATTATCATATGAAAATGCAAAAAATTCCTATGACAGTGAAGCCAATCAATTGAAATCTTATATAGATTCACATCCGGAGCGATTAGTTTCTAATTCTGAATTGGCATCTATTATATACCGTTCACCTGATTATTGTCAGAAACTTTTTCGCCGGGAATTTTTTGATACTCCCTATGCATATCAACTAAAACAAAAAATGATAAAGGCAAAATATCTGCTTTCTAATACGCAAATGCCTATTGGGGAAATTGGCAAAATGCTCGGGTATGAAGACGCACAATATTTTTCCAACCTTTTTCAATCCAAATGCGGTTGTCGCCCATCTGCTTATCGAAAAAATGAGAAAAGCACAGTTTGAGGAATAAGACAGAAATATACATTATAAAAAATGCTCGCCTATGATAAAATAGACGAGCATTCCCTTTATTTATTTTTCTCCGCTTCGGAGAGCATGTTTTCTATAAAAATCCCGTACCCTCTCGCGGGGTCGCTCACGAGAACGTGAGTCACCGCGCCGATAAGCTTGCCGTCCTGCAGTATCGGCGAGCCGCTCATACCCTGCACGATGCCGCCCGTCTTTTCAAGCAGTCGCTTATCTGTTACTGTTACGATAAAGTTTTTCGAGCCTTTTCCTGCACGGTCGATCTCCGAGATCGTGACCGTGTACTCGCACGGTCCGGTATTGTCAAGCGTCGATATTATGCGCGCTTCACCCTCGTGTACACACTCGCGTTTGCCAAGCTCGACCGTTTCTGCATTTGGCGGCGTACTTAGCAGACCGTACACGCCCGTGTCGCTGTTGCCGACAAGCGTGCCGATCTTGTCTCCCTCAAAGCTTGCGCGAAGCTCGCCCGGAGACCCGGGAAGTCCGCGTTTGATACCGTTTACGTTTACGCTGAGTACCACGCCGCGCGACAGCGGAAGCACCTCACCCGTGTCAGCGTCGCATATACCGTGACCCAAACCCGCAAACTCTCCTGTTTCCGGGACAGTATAAGTTACCGTGCCTACTCCGGCAGTACTGTCCTTGAGCCAAAGACCCGCCTTGTACCTGCCGTCGCTCACGCTTTTTACCGGAGTGAGCGTCAAGCATAACGTCTCGCCTCCGCGCCTGACAGTCAGCGAAAGCGGCGCGCCGCCTGACTTTGCCACGGCATCCGAGACCGAAAGCGCGCTTGTAACGTGTACGCCGTTGATCTCGGTTATTATATCCTTTAACTTAAGTCCGGCGTTGAGTGCCGGCATGACAGCGCCGCCGTCTGCGGACACCTCCTCAAGCGAGCTTACGATAACGCCGTCCGTATAAAATTTAACGCCGAACGGAAATCCGCCCGGACACACCCTCGCCGCCGCGTTTGCGCTTATCGGCGTCAATGAAAGTATCAACGCGATCATCAACGCGACGGCTTTTTTCATATATTTATTTGTCATTTCACACCGTTTCTCCGACGAGCTTATTTTGAGCGGCGGAGATAATTTCGTTCCGTCGCTTTATTATTTTTGCTCGCATCGTTCTTTTTATGTCAGTTAAATTAAGTCAAAAAAGTAATGTCATGCTTATCCAAATGCGGAAAATCGTGTAAAACTGATGTTGATTTGACAAAAAATATCACGATACTACTTGATTACTTGAATAAAGTGTGATACAATAGTCACATAACAGAGTAGAGAGTACAGCGTGAAGTGCGTATGGGACGGGGAGTTGCCCGTGCGACGAAAACGTGAAAACGTTGCGGTTGTCCTCTCGCATCCCGCTGTACATATTCGAGAATACACCCCTCCTATATGTAAACGGTGAAGTTTGTTTATAGGAGGTATTTTTATGCAAAAAAATCAGACCGTTCGTAAGCTCGCACTGTCAGCTATGCTCATCGCGATGCAGATAATACTATCGCGCTACCTCGGTATACAGGCGCCGTTCTTTCAGACCAGCTTCGGCTTTGTAGCCATCGCAACCGCCTCGGCGATCCTCGGACCTGTATGGGGCGCTGCCTGCGCGTTCATTGCCGACCTGCTCGGCGTCTTGCTCGCGGGTACAGGCGCGTACTTCCCGCTATTCTCGATCAATGAGATACTCTACGCGCTGCTCTACGGCTTCTTTCTCCATACCGACCGCCGTACTCCCTTGCGCGTCGTCCTGTGCGTCATAATTCAGTGTGCCTTCGTCGCGATCCCGCTTACTCCCGTCTGGCTCTTTATCTATTTTAAATACGTCGTCGGTGCTGCCAAGGCGTTCTCTCTCATATTTATGCAAAAAATAACCGTCAGCCTTATCGAATTACCTATAAAAATGGCTGTCCTCGTCCCGCTCGCACACTTCGTCTTCCCAAAGTTGGAAAAAATCGTCGGTGTTACGCGGAAGTAGTGGTTTTTGTG
>JAFUMW010000146.1 GCA_017482465.1 Clostridia bacterium | reverse complement strand
TGTACGTTCCACGATGAAATTCAAGATAAAGCTCACCGCACCAGCTCGGCGTTTTACGAAGCTCGGTACACGCTTTGTCGAACTCGCTTTTAAGTCTTTCAAGATAGTTTCCGATCGGCTCAATAACCGTTTTGGGTATTCCGGGAAGACCGTACTTCAGACGCTCGTGATTTTCAAGCATTTCGCGTGTCGGTCCGCCTCCGCCGTCGCCGTAGCCAAAGGTAACATAGGCGCTGTTGATGTATTGCTTTTGCTGAACTCGTTTCCTTGCGCCAATTACGAATTGAGGCGTGAGCTTGGCAACGTAGGTTGTTTGACGCTGAGAGCCTGTAAAGCTGTGTTCTCTTGCGGTAATAAATGATGTGAAAATCTTGCTTCCGTCGATGCCCTCCCACATGAATATGTCGTATGGCAGTGTGTTAAATTCATTCCAGCTTATCTTTGAAGTGACAAACTTATCAACGCCTGTTTTTTTGAGTATCTGAGGCATTGCTGCGGAGTAGCCGAACACATCGGGAAGCCAGAGAATCTTACTGTCAACACCGAATTCCTCTTTGAAAAATTTTTTGCCGAACATTATCTGACGTACAAGGCTCTCACCCGATGACAGGTTACAGTCTGCCTCAAGCCACATAGCTCCCTCCGGCTCAAATCTGCCTTCCTTTACACGCTCTTTTATCTGCTTATAAAGCTCGGGTGCATACTCGCGCACATATTTGTAAAGCTGTGGCTGCGAGGACATGAACACGAAGTCCGGATATTTTCTCATCAGCTCTATTACGGTCGAGAAGGTGCGCTGTACCTTTTCTTCGGTCTGCGAAAGTGTCCACAACCATGCAACGTCAATATGAGTGTGACCGATACACGTTACTGTGCTTTTGGAGTTTCCGCATACTTTTGTGTAATACTCGGTCATTAAAAACTCACGTGCTTTTTTTACCGATGAATAGAAGCTTTCGCTGTAATACTCACGCATATCAAGCATATTGCACGCCATTAACAGATACTTCAACGTAATCGCATAATCGTCGCTTGTGGGTTCAAGGCAGGAAAGTGATTCATAAGGGACGCTTATGTCATAAAAGAGTGCTTCAACCTCGGTGTTTATTATTTGTAATGACGGTCTGAAATATATATGTCCTGCCTCTGTGCCTGTGTACATATAGACGTAGATATCGTATTTTTTGTCAAATTCAAGATCGTAGTTCGTATGGTTTGTGTCAAGTCCCTGAACCGGGAGATCGTCGATATAGATAAGACACTGCGGATTAAGTGAATTCCACTGTCCCTCGCGACCGGTGCACAGTGAAAAAACAGGCTTTGTGTCGGGAGCGGGACACGGTGGAGTTTTCAGAATCGTATGCATCCAGAAGTGCTTGTCACCGCCTTCTAAAACAGTACCGTAATGTAAAGGCTTAAAGCTTTCGTCTACAGCCGGAATAGGTGAATCTTTTTTATATCCGCTTTCTTTGAATTTGAAGTCGTCAATTTCTGTGAAGGATGAGATGGCGAGTCTTTGCAACTCCTCGGTTATCTTTTTTACTTTTTTTCGTCAAGAGTGTACATACAGTCGTCTCCTTTTTTTTGATAAATAAATGATAACACATCTAAAAAAATTTTTCTTCTGTTGACATGATAAAAAATTATGATATAATGATATTACAAAAGGAGATAAGGACAGAAAATCCAAATTTCCGCGATTTCTGTGAGGAATTGATTTTATGAAATTTGATGAGATAGAAAAAATGACGCCCAAGCGACTTGAGGCAAAATGGCACATTAACGATGACACAGGCTATTTGCTTCGTGCCGTCTACGGCAAGACCGAGCGATTTGTTTTACATGACCATGAGTTCTATGAAATGTTTCTTACTGTATCGGGAAATATTATGCACTATGTTAACGGCGAGGTGAAAATGCTTGAGCCGGGAAGCATGGTGTTTATGCGTCCGGGTGATATTCACGGGTATCTTTACAGTGGAGAGGAAAGATACGACTTTGTAAATCTGGCTTTTTCGTGCGAATGTGCCGAGAGAATGCTTGAGTATGTCGGCGGCGCGGCAGATGTGACGAGATTTACACAGAGCAAACTTCCTGTTACAGTCAAGCTCAACAAAAATGAGACTGCTGCGGTGATAAAAAAATTTGACAGCTTAAATGCTGTCAGCAAGGATGATCATGTTGCGGCAAGACTTCGGATAAGGGAGGTGTTGTTTGATTTGTTTGTAAACTATTTCCTGCGTTCAGGCTACAAAGAAGAAAGCTTTGTCCCGCAGTGGCTTGATGAAACAATGCAAAAAATGAAAGAACGCGAAAATTTCATTGCCGGGGCAGACCGGATGGCAGAACTGTCAGGTAAAAGCAAGGAACATCTTGCAAGAAGCATGAAAAAGTATACAGGCATGACACTTTCGCGTTATATCAATGACCTGCGAATAAACTATGCGGCGAATCTCTTGCTCAATACAAATTTGTCGGTGACCGACGTATGCTTTGAGTCGGGCTTTGGCAATTTGAGTTGTTTTTATACCTGCTTTAATGAAGCCTACGGTGTATCCCCGAATAAATACAGAAAAGGACGCTTTTGAAAAGCGTCCTTTTGCTTGTATGTAATTAAAGTGCCTTTGCGATAGCTTCGGTGTCTCTTGCGATAACGAGCTCCTCGTTTGTGGGGATAACATAGACCTTTACCTTGGAATCAGCGGCGGAGATCTCTAAGCTGTCGCCCTGATGGTGAGCCGCGTCGTTCTTTGCAGCATCGAGCTTGATTCCGTAGAATTCCATGTTTTCGCATGCGAGAGCACGGATAAGGGGGGTGTTCTCGCCTATGCCGGCTGTGAATACTACTGCGTCAAGTCCGTTCATTGCCGCGGTGTAAGAGCCTATGAACTTCTTGATCTGATATGCGAGAAGCTTGAAGGTATCAACACATATGGGATCATTTTTCATATAGCCTTCTTCTATCTCACGGCAGTCGCTTGAAAGTTCGTCGGTCACGCCTAAGAAACCGCACTTCTTGTTCATGAAGTTGTTTACTTCAGCAGGAGTCATATTTTCCTTTTCCATGATGAAGGGAACAATAGCGGGGTCGATAGAACCGCAACGTGTACCCATCATGATACCGTCAAGGGGTGTAAAGCCCATGCTTGTATCTATTACCTTGCCGCCCTTTACAGCGGAGATCGACGAACCGTTACCGATATGGCATGTAACGATCTTTGTTTCTTCAACAGGCTTATCGAGAAGCTTTGCCATTTCGCCCGATACATATCTGTGGGATGTACCGTGGAAGCCGTAACGGCGGATGTGGTACTTTTCGCACATCTTCTTGGGGAGCGGATATGTATATGCTTCAGCAGGCATCGTGGAATGGAACGCAGTATCCATAACTACTACCTGAGGGGTGTTGGGCATGACCTCGAGGCATCCGTGGATACCCATGAGGTGAGCGGCTGTATGAAGCGGAGCGAGGTCGCGGCAGCCCTCGAGCTTTTCGAGGACATCTGCGTTAACAAGTACGCTTTCCTTAAGATAAGCGCCGCCGTGGACTATTCTGTGTCCGACAGCTTCGATCTCGTCCATGCTCTTTACAACACCGTGTACGGGATCTGTGAGGTATTTAACTACGATCTTTGTAGCTTCTGTGTGGTTGGGGATGTCGATCTCGATCTTCACATTGAGATCGGGATTGTCGGGGAGCTTATGTGTGAATAAGCCGCCGTCGCCGATCCTTTCGCAGTTACCTTTTGCGAGGACCTTTTCGGTAGCTGTGTCGAAAAGCTGATACTTGAGCGACGAGCTTCCCGCGTTTACAACGAGTACATTCATTTTTGTTTCCTCCATATGCTTGCATTTGATGAAATTTGTGGTATAATATGAGTGTAACTTCATGTTTTTACATGAAATTGTTAACGTTACAGTTTATTATACAACAATTTTACGCCAATATCAAGAGAATTTTACAAATTTTTGAAGGAGTTTGTGCAAGTTTTGAAAACAACGGCAATAATCTGCGAATACAATCCCTTGCATAAAGGGCATGAATATGCGATAAGGTCGGCGAAGAAAAACAGTGATGACGCAGTCGTTGCAATCATGTCATCCGATTTTGTGCAGCGCGGTGAGGCGGCTGTATTGCCGGCTGTATACCGTGCGCGTGCCGCGCTTGCCGCGGGATGCGATCTTGTACTTGAGCTTCCCGTGCCTTATTCTTTCGGCAGTGCCGAGTATTTTGCACGCGCGGGAGTATATATTGCCGACGCTGTGGGCATTTGCGATGCTTTGCTTTTCGGAAGCGAGGCAGGTGACATCAATGTTCTTGTCGGTGCTTATGACAGGCTGTGCTCCGAAGAGTTTGAAAGCAAGACCCGTGAGATAGAAAAAAACGACCGTACGCTCGGGCATATGCAGGCACGCTTTGAAGCGGCAAAAAGGCTTTACGGCGAAGATTTTGCCGAGCTTATTTCAAGCTCAAACAATATTCTCGCACTTGAATATATCAAGGCTGTAAAGTCGATCGACAGCACTATGAAGCTGTGCACGGTCAAGCGGGAGGGCAGTGCTTACAACGACCGACACGGTAACGACGGGTACGTAAGCGCGACATTCTTACGAGACCGTATTTTTGCAGACGATGACATAAGCGCTTATGTTCCGGATAAGTGCATCGAGATATATAATGAAGCAAAAAGATCGGGAATGTGCGGTGCGAGCCTTGAAAGAGCGGATACGGCAATACTTTCGTTTTTTCGTATGACGGATGCGTCTGTACTTTCAGGCTTTGCGGAGGTGTCTGACGGACTTGAGTACAGACTTTGCCGCGCGGCAGGAGAGGCATCAGATCTTGAAGAGTTTTTTGAGCTTGCGGCTACGAAAAAATACACAAACGCACGAATAAGACGTGCGGTCTTGTCATGTATGCTCGGTATTACGGAGTGTGATCTCAGAGCGACTCCCGCGTATGTGCGGGCAATTGCCGCAAACGAAAAGGGTCTTGAGCTGCTTAAACAGGCTAAAAAATGCTCAAAGCTCCCTGTCATTACAAATGTGTCGGGCTTCGATATGCCCGGCGGAGCGGGAGAATGGGGACGCGGACTTGCAGTGCGTGCCGACGCGCTCTATTCGCTTATGTTACCCACGCGTTTGCCGTCGGGAGAGCTTTTCAAACAAGGAATATATATCGACAAAAAATAAAAAATAGTCAATATTTTATAAATTTGAATTTAGTCTTGCAATTATTGACAAGTAGATATATAATAAAGGTAACTATGGGCTTTGCCCGCTTTAAAATACGGAGGATTTTATTATGGAAAAGGTTCGTTACGGCGTCATAGGTATAGGTAACATGGGTTCTCAACATGTTCGACAGCTTGCTGAAAATATGATCGAAAACGCAGAGCTTACAGCTGTCTGCGATATCAACCCTAAGCGTCTTGACTGGGTAAAGGATAATTTCGGAGAAGACATCGTGCTTTTCGACGACTATAAAAAGCTTCTTACCAGCGGTCTTATCGACGCTGTTATTATTGCAACTCCCCACTATCTGCATCCGGTCATCGGCATAGAAGCGTTTGAAGCCGGACTTCACGTTCTTTCTGAAAAGCCGATCGGTGTTTACACAAACAAGGTAGTCGAAATGATGGAGGTCGCAAAGAAGAGCGGCAAGGCCTTCGGTATCATGTACAATCAGAGAACAAATCCCATTTTCCAGAAGGCTCGTGAGTTTGTGCAGGGCGGAGAGCTCGGTACTCTCAAGAGATGTGTGTGGATAATCACAGACTGGTATCGTACACAGCAGTACTACAACAGCGGTACATGGCGTGCTACATGGGAAGGCGAAGGCGGCGGCGTGCTTCTCAATCAGTGCCCCCACAACCTTGACCTCTGGCAGTGGATATTCGGTATGCCCAAAAAGATCCGTGCGTTCATGAGCTTCGGTAAGTATCACGATATCGAGGTCGAGGATGACGTTACAGCATACGCAGAGTATGAAAACGGCGCAACAGGCGTATTCATCACCACTACAGGCGAAACTCCCGGTACGAACAGACTTGAGATCAGCGGCTCTCGCGGTAAGCTTATCTGCGAAAACGGCAAGCTTATATTCCACAGATCGCAGAAGGACGAGCGCGAATATTGCTATGGCTCGAAGGACGGCTTTGCAAAGCCCATGACCGACGTGTTCGAGGTTAAGTTTGAAGAACGCAAGAAGCAGGAGCATCTGCTTATAATCGAAAACTTCACAAACCATATTATCAAGGGTACGCCCCTTCTCGCTCCCGGCTACGAGGGCATAAACGGACTTTCGATCTCAAATGCTATGCACCTTTCGGCATGGAAGAACGAAACTATCGACATGCCCGGCAACGGCGACGAATTCTATGCGCTTTTACAGGAAAGGATCAAGCTTTCCAATGTAAAGAAGGCTGAAGCAACAGGTGAAGTTGCGAACCTTTCGGGAACATATAACAACTGATCGTAAATAATATGCATATGGGCGGTTCTATGACCGCCCATAACTTAAATAAAGGAGAATATTATGTCTAACGAGCTTATAAAGGGACTTAAATTCCATCATATAGGTCTTAAATGCAAGGACCTCGAAAGATCTGTCGCTTTCTACACCGAGGCACTCGGAATGAAGCCTTACGCCGCATGGGGTGAGGGAGAAAAGCGTATACAGATGCTTACCATCGGCGACGGCGGGATATTCGAACTGTTTGCAGGCGGCGGTGATGAGTACAGTGACAAGGGAAAGTGGCTACATCTCGCTATGGAGGTCGAGGACGTTGATGCGGCATTTGAAATGGCTGTGTCACACGGAGCAGAGCCTCTTACCTATCCTAAGATCGTGCCGCTTGACTCCGAGCCCGAGAAGATGAGCATCAACATTGCCTTTGTAAAGGGCCCCGACGGGGAAGAGCTTGAATTTTTTAAGGTAGTGTAACGGAGGAAGTGTCATGACTGTAGCAACGGTTGTTGAGGTATACATAAAGCCCGGATACGCAAAGGAATTTGAAGCGATATCACTTTATAATCATGAAAACTCGGTAAAAGAGCCCGGAAACATCAGATTCGATATACTCAAGTCTAATGACGATCCTACAAGATACACTCTTTTTGAGGTGTACGAGAGCGAGGATGCGGCTAAGGCTCACAAGCAGACAGAGCATTACAAGAAATGGCGCCAGACGGTCGAGCCCATGATGGCTTGCCCTCGAAAGGGTATCGCGCACACGCCGCTTAATAAAATGTAAGGACGGCATATGCAAATTGGCAAAAAGCATTTTGCAAATTCAAGCGTACCCGATAAGGGGCTGACCGCGTGCAATTGAAGAGGCTTAGACTTATATGATATAAAATATCGCCGTTTAACAGACGGCGGTATTTTTGCGGTAATTTAACATCAGACACCGGATGTTATTTACAAAAAATAAAATTTGTGATATTATGTTACAAAAAGATCGCATGGAGGAATTTATGAAAGAATCGGTAAAAAGGGCAACCTCGGTAATTCCGGGATTTGTACTGTCGGTGCTTATTGCATTTGCGGCAAGATCTATTGAGAGCTTGTTGCCGATACATGTTATCGGCGCGTCGGTAATAGCTTTATTTATCGGTATGGCGATAAACGCATTCTGGCGGCCTGCTTTTCTTAAGCCCGGACTTAAATTCACATCAAAAAAGATACTCAAGCTTGCTATAATCCTTCTCGGAGCGTCGCTTAGTGTAAATGTTATTCTTTCGGTAGGCAAAATGTCGCTTATGGTCATGTTCTTTACATTATTGACATGCTTTGGCGGCGGATACTTTGTCGGTAAGGCGCTGAAGCTGAACTGGAAGCTGTCAAATCTTATATCGGCGGGAACGGGTATTTGCGGTGGCTCGGCTATAGCGGCGATCGCTCCGGTCATAGAAGCGGATGACAGTGATATTGCGTACGCTATGTCCGCGACCTTCCTTTTCGATATGGCAATGATACTTCTTTTCCCGATAATGGGACACGCGATCGGACTTTCGGATATGGCGTACGGCTTATGGGCGGGTACAGCCGTAAACGATACGTCGAGCGTGGTAGCGGCGGGATATGCTTATTCAGAGGCGGCGGGAGATTTTGCGACCATGGTAAAGCTTACGCGTACGCTGTCGATCATTCCTACGGTGCTCGTTTTTGCATTTATCAGTATGAGGATAAAAAGAAAAAACAATATTGATATTAAGGATGGAAAAAAAGTCAACGTGTGGGGGCTGTTCCCGTGGTTTATTGTAGGATTTATTGCGCTTGCGGGTATCAACAGTCACGGATTTATTCCTGAACAGGTATCTCTTGCGGCAAAGGATATAAGTAAGTTTTTAATGGTATCGGCTCTGGCGGCTATAGGTCTTGGCACTAGCTTCAAGGATATGAAAAGATCGGGTATCGCACCGATGCTTCACGGATTTATTATATCCGCGCTCGTTGTGGTAGTGGCTATAGCAGTTGAATGGTGTATGGGGTTGGTGTGATACTTTGCAAGCCGTTATACATCTCTGCTTGCCTTCGGTAAACGATATTTTTTTGCACACAGAAAAAGAGCAAACACAAACAGTGTTTGCTCTTTTTCTGTTATTTACCATCTCAACAGGAGAGGGCTCACTCCTCTTTCTTTTCTTCAATGACATCCTGCTTGCGCGCTTTTTTCGGCTTTCTTACCGCGAGTATTATCACCGTTACGATCACAAGCGAGATCACAGCAAAGGTGATAATATTGAATACATTATACGTCAATACTATAACAAAGCCCTGCCAGCCTTCGATGAAGCTTTCAAGTCCCGAGCTGAAGCTTTGAGCAACCTTTTCTCCGAAGGTAAGCGGAACTACCACGGGCTTAGTGTATTCGATGACTTCGTTTACCGAGAGAGTAAAGGTCGCATAGCTGATAAGAGAGTCGTATTTTCTTAAGCTTCCCGTAAGGCTTTCGATCTCATAGCGTATATCCGAAAGCTCACGCTCAAGCGCGAGGATATCATCAAGGCTTCCGGCATTCGCAAGAAGGACGAGTACACGCTCTTCTCTGAGCTTGGCAGACTCAAGCCTTGCTTCGGTGTCATAGTACTGTTCGGTTACGTCGCGGTTGTTTTCGCCGCTGCTTATTACCGTACCTATTCCGCTGACCTCGTTTACAAATTCGGGATAATTTTCCACAGGAATTCGGATACTGAAGTTGGAGCGTCTTTCAGTGCTTGAACCGATATTTCCGCCATAGCTGTCGGAGGATTCAAAGTACGCGCTGTATTTGGCGCAAAGAGTTTTTAGCGCCGAGATCGTTTTATCATACTCCTTTGTTTCGACCTCTGCCCATGAGTTGTATATGATCTTTCGGTCAGACTGCTCCTCAAGCACTGTTGTCAGGCTGACGCCCGTACCGTTTTCTTGATCGGCAGAGTATTCATAATCGTACATTATCTTTGCCTCCGGATCGGCGAATTTGGGTTGCGAGACGTAGCTTGATGACGATTGAGTCATTATGTCGTAAGCTGCCCCATCATCTGTGTTTTTCAAAGCTTCGTGGTTCACACTGCTTCCGCACGAGGACAAGAGAAGTACACCCGCAAGCAGTACGCAAAATAATACCGATAATTTTTGGTTCTTTAACATGGACATTATCCTTCCTTTCGTACCCGTGTTTTCACGGTTATTGTAACTATTTGACACGCCGATATGAAAAAACACTCAGTAAACCTGCCATGTTATGGACTAATGCTCAAAAAACAGGTCGCTTTTTAGGATGTTTTGAACAAAAATGAAGAAATAATCAAAAATTTAACAAAATTATTCCAATACCTATTGCAAAAATCTTGACTTTGGTATATAATGTATCTATAATGGGGTAGAATGGTGAACGAGGACGAAAAAATTTCCATCCATGCCGATTCTGCCAAAAAAATTTCGGAGGTCTTACATGGTTAACAACGAAAAAAAGACACCGTCCGCTGAAGAACTCAGAGAGAAGCTCGCCGCTGAAGCGTCTGATCTGGGTATCAAGGGACGGCTTACCGGTCAGGTGCGTATGGCTTCTATCTTTGACGAAGGAACATTCGTTGAGATAGGCAAGTACGCGAAGGCATCGGCAAGCGAGTTTTCAAACACTGCAAACGAATTTGAAGGCGTTCTCACCGGATACGGTGCGATCGACGGCAGACTCGTATTCGCATTCGCACAGGATTTTTCCCGTATGAAAGGTGCTGTCGGCGAAATGCACGCAAAGAAAATCGCATCGCTTTATGAGCTTGCGATAAAGAACAGTGCGCCTGTTATCGGCGTATTCGACAGCGCGGGAGCCTATGTTCTCGAGGGAGTAGCGGCTCTTTCGGGCTATGGAAAGATCATGAACTGCGTTGCAAAGGCTAATGGCATTATCCCTCAGATAGCTGTGATCGCAGGTATCTGCTCGGGCTCTATGGCTACGATAGCGTCTATGTTTGATTTCACTGTAGCATGTGAAAACAACGGCGAATTTTATGTAAATCCGCCCTTTATAATGAATAAGAAGGAAAACGGCAAGGAGCTTGGCAGCATCAAGTCTGCTTGCGACTGCGGTCTTGTTGACTACACTGTGGCTGACGAAGCAAATGCTTACGCAAAGGTTCGCGAGCTTCTTAACTATCTCCCGCAGAATTGTGCAGACGGCACTGTTTACACAATGACAAACGATGAGATCAACCGTCTCACACCCGAGGTTTCCGACATTATCGCATCCGAAGGATACGATATGAAGAGTGTTCTTGCTTCTGTAAGTGACAACGCGGTATTCTGTGAGAGAGCTGCAATGTATGCTCCCGAAATGCTCACAGGCTTTATCACACTTAATTCAATGGTTGTCGGCGTTGTTGCAAACGCTCCCGCTGTAAACGGCGGACGCATCACCGCAAATGCGGCAAAGAAGGCGGCAAAGCATATCGCTTTCTGCGACAATTTTGATATTCCGATACTTACACTTGTTGATACCGAAGGCTATGACGTAAGTGTTGACAGCGAAAAGGCTCCTTACAGCGACGCGCTCGCAGAGCTTGCTTACGGCTTCAGTGTCAGCGACAATGCAAAGGTAAGCATTGTGCTCGGAAAGGCTTACGGTGCGGCATACACGCTCATGTGCTCAAAGAGCCTCGGTGCGGATATTGCTTACGCTGTAGATAACGCAAAGATATCGGTAATGCCTACAGACAGCGCGATCGCGTTTGTAAACGGCGGTAAGGTTACCGATGAACAGAGAGCTGAGTGGGAAGCTACCATGGCATCTCCCGTTCTCGCGGCAAGAAACGGCGACATCGATGACATTATCTCATGCGGCGAGCTCCGTCAGAGAGTGGCGGCTGCATTTGAAATGCTCAGCGACAAGGGTTGATAGCTCTTTGAAGTCTGAGAAAGGAAAGAAATTATGAATACAACACTTTTAATGCTTGACGCAGCTGCGACGGGTAAGGTTATCGAGTTCAGCTCGTGGACCTTTGCAGACCGTGTCAGCGAGGCACTCAGTGTTTCGCTTCTCGGGCTCGGAACTACTTTCGCAGTTCTTGCACTGCTCTGGGGTGTGCTTGAGATATTCAGATTTTTCTTCTACGATCTGCCCAATAAGCGTAAAAACGGTAAAAAGACCGAAAGCGCTCCCGTGAAGCCCGCTCCGGCACCCGCACCTGTTGCGGCGCCTGTCGTGAGCCGTGCCGCAGATTCGGACGAAGAGATCGTTGCCGCAATAACCGCGGCGGTCTCACTCGTTTTAGATAAGCCCGCAACCTCGTTCAGAGTAGTTTCGTTCAGACGCACCGGTACAAGGTAAGTCTGGTATACAAATACACCGTAGATTATAATTATAACGGAGGATATTATGAGAAAGTTTAATGTGACCGTAAACGGTACGGTATATGAAGTAGAAGTTGAAGAAGTAGGCGCAGGCGCTGTAGCAGCAGCTCCCGTAGCCGCACCCGCTGCCGCAGCAGCTCCTGCGGCAGCACCCGCACCTGCGGCTGCACCCAAGGCTGCAGCTCCCAAGGTACAGGGAAGTGCAGGCTCGACAGCTGTAAACTCCCCCATGCCCGGTACTATTCTTAAGATGAACGTAAGCGTTGGCCAGCAGGTAAAGAGCGGCGACGTTATCTGCGTTCTCGAAGCTATGAAGATGGAAAATGACATTCCCGCTCCCTGCGACGGTACAGTTGCATCCGTAAACGTACAGAAGGGTGCATCCGTTAATTCAGGCGACGTTCTTGTTACTCTTAACTAAGAGAGGTAAGAAATAATGCTTGAATCAATACTCAATTTCTTAAATACGACGGGTATTGCAAAGCTTCTTGGAAATGAGCCGGTCGAGATCGTAAAAACGCTTATCATGTATGTGATCATCGGTACTCTTTTCTATCTTGCGGTAGTAAAAAAGTTTGAGCCGCTACTCCTTTTGCCGATAGCTTTCGGTATGCTTCTTGCAAATCTGCCCGGCGCTAATATATTCCATATGGAGTATTTCTTTGATGAGTACTATATGGAAGCTTATCCAAACGACTACGCGGCAATGCTTGTGGACGGTCATATTCCGATATCCACAATGATAAAAGAGGTATTCAACAGGGGCGGTCTTATCGACATACTTTACATCGGTGTAAAATCCGGACTTTACCCCTCGCTTATATTCATGGGCGTTGGCGCGATGACAGACTTTACTGCTCTTATCGCAAACCCCAAGAGCTTACTTATCGGTGCGGCGGCACAGCTCGGCGTGTTCGTTGCATTCTCCGGCGCGCTTCTTTCGGGACAGTTTAATCCCCTTGAGGCTGCGTCTATCGGTATTATCGGCGGTGCAGACGGACCGACGGCAATACTTGTCACAAAAACACTTGCTCCCGCACTTTTGGGCGGTATAGCAATAGCGGCTTATTCGTATATGGCGCTTATCCCGATCATTCAGCCCCCCTTCATGAAGATGCTCACAACAAAGAAGGAGCGCTCTATTGTCATGAAGGAGCTTCGCCAGGTATCCCAGGTCGAAAAGGTAGTATTCCCGATACTTGTTACTATCATCGTAACCTTTATCGTACCCGACGCGGCACCCCTTGTCGGCTTTTTGATGCTCGGTAACCTCTTTAACGTATGCGGTGTTACCGACAGACTTTCAAAGACAGCGCAGAATGAGCTTTGTAATATCGTAACGATATTCCTTGGCGTATCTGTCGGTGCTACGGCAAATGCGTCCAACTTCCTTAGCGCAAAGACATTGCTTATCATCGTTCTCGGTCTCGTTGCATTCTCGGTATCTACTATGGGCGGTCTGCTTTTTGCAAAGCTTATGTGCTTCCTCACAGGCGGCAAGATCAATCCCCTTATCGGTTCCGCAGGTGTTTCGGCTGTTCCTATGGCGGCTCGTGTTTCGCAGATCGAGGGTCAGAAGGCTAACCCCGCAAACTTCCTTCTCATGCACGCTATGGGTCCGAACGTTGCCGGAGTTATCGGTTCGGCTGTTGCCGCAGGCGTATTCTTGAGCACATACAGCGGTGCAACGATTATATAATCAGCTTACATAACAAAATAAGGAGATAAATATGGCAAAGGTAAAAATTACCGAAACTGTCCTTCGTGACTCGCATCAGTCTCTCGTTGCCACAAGAATGACAACCGAAGAGATGCTTCCTATCCTTGAAACTCTTGACAGTGTCGGATATCATTCGCTCGAAGCATGGGGCGGCGCTACATTCGATGCCTGCCTCAGATTCTTAAACGAGGATCCGTGGGAAAGACTTCGCACGATCCGCGCACACGTAAAGAACACAAAGCTCCAGATGCTTTTCAGAGGACAGAATATCCTCGGATACAGACATTACGCTGACGATGTTGTTGAATATTTCGTACAGAAGTCGATCGCAAACGGTATCGACATTCTCCGTATCTTCGACGCGCTCAACGATCCCCGTAACCTTGAAACAGCTATCAAGGCTACAAAGAAAGAGGGCGGTCACGTTCAAGCGGCTATTTGCTATACAACAAGCCCGGTTCACAACAACGAGTATTTTGTAAAGTATGCAAAGCAGCTTGAGAGCATGGGTGCAGACTCGATCTGTATCAAGGATATGTCAGGTCTTCTCAAGCCTTATGAGGCATATGATCTTGTAAGCGCACTTAAGAAGGACATCAAGCTTCCCATCCAGCTTCATACACACTATACAGCCGGCGTTGCGTCTATGACCATACTTAAGGCTGTTGAAGCGGGAGTTGATATTGTCGATACTGCTATCTCGCCCATGGCGCTTGGTACATCTCAGCCTCCGACAGAGCCTATCGTAGCATCTCTTGCAGGCACAGAGTACGATACAGGACTTGACCTTAAGAAGCTTGACGCGGTATGCAAATACTTCACACCTATCCGCGAAAAGTACCTTGCAGAAGGACTTCTTGACCCCAAGGTGCTTAAGGTCGACGTTAATGCGCTTCTTTACCAGGTTCCCGGCGGAATGCTCTCCAACCTTGTTTCCCAGCTCAAGCAGGCAGGCAAGAGTGAGCTTCTCGACGAGGTGCTTGCAGAAGTTCCGAGAGTAAGAGAGGATGCGGGATTCCCTCCGCTTGTTACTCCTTCGTCCCAGATCGTAGGTACACAGGCTGTTTACAATGTTATCATGGGTGAACGTTACAAGACAGTAACCAAGGAATTCAAGGGCATTGTAAGAGGCGAGTACGGTAAGACACCGGTTGAGATCAAGCCCGAGTTTGTAAAGAAGATAATCGGCGATGAAAAGCAGATCACCTGCCGTAACGCCGACAATATCAAGCCCGAGCTCGAAACGCTCCGTGAAAAGGTAGCTCCTTGGGCAGAGCAGGAGGAGGACGTTCTCTCCTACGCTCTCTTTGAGCAGGTAGCCGAAAAGTTCTTTGAATACAGAAAGAACCAGAAATACGGAATCGACGGTGCAAATTCTGACGCAGAAAACAAGATCCACACTGTATAAATAATAAGCCGCCGCATCCGGGTAACTGAATGCGGCGGCTTTTGCTTTATTTTGGAGTCAAAGATGAAAATCAGACATATTACAAATATAGATGGCGGTCAAGACGGCGCGATATACGGTGATTACCTGTTTCGCTTGAACGCGAGAGGACTTTGCTGTGTTTATGATATCGACGGTTTCAGACCGTGTGATGAACAAACAAAGCCGATATCTGCATTTTATCTTGACAGAGCTGATGAACTTATACCTCACAGCAACTCTGTAGTATTCGGAAACGAATTTTATGATCCAAACGATGAGTTTCCGCTTCTTTATACGAATATTTACAATAACTGTGCTAATCTCCGCTTTGCCGGAGACGATCTGATGAAAGGTGTCTGCTGTGTCTACCGTATAAAAAGAAGCGGATGTGATCTTTCAAGTGAGCTTGTTCAGCTTATTCAAATAGGATTTGTTGAGGATACTGAGTATTGGAGATCTTTTGCCGACAGGGATGATGTCAGACCGTACGGTAACTTTGTTGTGGATGCGGAAAATTCTGTCCTGTATGCCTTTACGATGCGTGACGGTCATAACAGCACACGATACTTTGCTTTTGATCTTCCGAAGCTTTCGCAGGGCGAGCCCGATGAAAGATATCATGTGAACAGGGTGATACTGAACGCCCGCGATATTAAAAAATATTTTGATTGCGAGTACCACAGGTTTATTCAGGGCGCTTGCTTTAACAAAGACAGGATATACTCGCTTGAGGGCTTCTCAAACGACGAGAAAAATCCGCCTGCGCTCAGAGTAACAAACACGGTCGAAGGTAGGCAAGAGATATATGTAAGCTTTGACAAGTACGGACTTACCGCAGAGCCTGAGCTGATAGATTTCCGCGGTGACTTGTGTTATTACGGTGATGCCCACGGTAAGCTGTATATTATTGAATTTTAAGAATTTCAGTGTTAATAATCGTCTGTAATGCTTGCAATTTTTTATAAATGTGATACAATATATTATGTAATCATATGAAAGAGGTCAATATTATATATGACGAGAATCATTTTTGTTCGACACGGTGAAAGCACGGGCAATTTTACTGACAGATTTTATGGTCACACCGATGGTGAGCTTACCGAGCTCGGACGCAAGCAGGCAGAGTGTGCGGCGGCGTATCTGAAGGATTTTAAGATAGATATCGCTTACGCAAGCGACTTAAAGCGTGCATATGAGACAGGTGTGATCATCGCAAAGGAGCACGGACTTGATGTTATTCCCAAGAAGGAGCTGCGTGAGATAAATGCGGGTGAATGGGAAAATAGGACCTTTTCCGAACTTGCTGTGCTTTATCCGAAGGAGTTTGACACATGGAAGCATGACATGTGGAGGGTCGAGCTTCCGGAAGGCGAGAGTATAAAGCAGATGACTTACAGAATACGAGACGCAGTATGGAAGATAGCCGAGGAAAACGACGGAAAGACCGTGCTTATCGCTTTTCATTCCACACCGATACGTTCTCTTACCTGCGAATGGAAAGGTCTTGCATACGAGGAAATCAGCAATGTCGGTTGGGTAAAGAACGCATCTGTCTCGATAGTGAACTATGACGTACATGATCATACGAGCGAGCCCGAGATTATAGGATACGCAGATTTTCAGGGCGATATGCAAAAAGAAGTAACTTCTTCAATATAATTACCGGAGGTCAAAGTGAACACATATAATGTTGGCGGTATGAGCTGTGCCGCATGCAGTGCAAGAGTTGAAAAGGCTGTATCAAAGCTTGATGGCGTTGATACCTGCTCGGTAAACTTACTTACAAATACGATGACGGTAAGCGGAAGTGCCGATCCTGCTGATATCATCGCGGCGGTGGTTGCCGCCGGATATACTGCCGAGAAGAAAGGCGAGAAAAAAATTAATACGGCAGAACAAGAAGATGCACTTGCCGACAAGGAAACCCCTAAGCTTTTACGCAGACTGGTGTCTTCGCTCGTATTTTTGGCGGTTCTCATGTATGTTTCCATGGGACACATGATGTGGGGCTGGCCTTTGCCGGAAGCATTGGCGCAAAATCATGTCGGACTCGGACTTATACAGCTTTTGCTGACGGTTGCCGTAATGGTGATAAATCAGAAATTTTTTATAAGCGGATTCAAGGCGCTGTGGCATCGTGCGCCGAATATGGACTCGCTTGTTGCACTAGGCTCGTCAGCGGCGTTTGTGTACAGCACATATGCGCTGTATGCGATGACCGACGCGATAGCACGCGGTGATCACAGCGGTGCAATGGTCTATATGCATGAGTTTTATTTTGAATCAGCGGCGATGATACTCGCTCTGATCACGGTCGGTAAAATGCTTGAAGCAAGGTCAAAAGGCAAAACGACCGACGCGCTAAAGTCTCTTATGAAGCTTGCGCCCGAAACCGCGACGGTCATACGGGAGGGAAAAGAGGTTCGTATAGCGGCACGCGAGGTTGGTGTAGGTGACGTTTTTGTTGTACGACCCGGAGAGAACATACCTGTGGACGGTGTTGTTATCGAGGGCGAGAGCGCTGTCAATGAAGCGGCGCTTACGGGTGAGAGCATACCCGTGGATAAGGCTGTCGGCGATAATGTTTCGGCGGCTACTTTAAATCATTCGGGATTTATCAAGTGCCGTGCAACACGCGTTGGTGAGGATACGGCGCTTTCTCAGATAATAAAAATGGTCAGTGACGCGGCGTCAACCAAAGCGCCCATCGCTAAGATTGCCGACAAGGTCTCGGGAGTGTTCGTTCCCGTTGTAATAACCGTGGCGGTGATAACCACGGTTGTATGGCTTATACTCGGCGAGGGTATCGGTTTTGCACTTGCGCGCGGCATTTCGGTGCTTGTTATAAGCTGCCCGTGTGCGCTCGGACTTGCGACACCTGTTGCGATAATGGTCGGAAACGGTGTCGGAGCAAGGAACGGAATACTATTCAAGACCGCCGAGTCACTCGAAGAATGCGGCAAGGTGAAAACCGTAGCGCTTGACAAGACCGGAACGGTAACAAGCGGTGAGCCGAGAGTGACCGATATCATACCGACACAGGGAATAAACGAAAGCACGCTTCTGTCTCTTGCATACACGCTTGAGAAAAAAAGTGAGCATCCGCTTGCGAGAGCGATAACGGTTTACTGTGAGGAAAACGGTATTGCGGCAGGTGAGCTCAGCTCATTCAAGGCGCTTGCGGGACGGGGACTTACGGGCATGCAAGGGGAAAAAGAGCTTTACGGCGGAAATCTAACACTTATCAGCGAGGTGTCAGAGCTTGATGACGGTATCAGAGCTGTTTCCGAAAGACTTGCCAAGGAAGGTAAAACACCGCTGTTCTTCGCCGAAAACAGAAAATACGTCGGTCTTATAGCTGTTGCCGATACTATAAAGGAAGACAGCAAAGCGGCTATAGAAAAGCTTCATGCTATGGGACTTAAGACGGTTATGCTGACCGGAGATAATGAAAATACAGCGAGAGCTGTAGCAGATGCGGCGGGGATCGATGAGGTGATCGCCGGAGTTATGCCTGACGGAAAGGAAAGCGTTATAAAGCAATTGAAAGAAAACGGACGGGTGGCTATGGTAGGCGACGGTATCAATGACGCACCCGCGCTCACGCGTGCCGATACAGGTATCGCGATCGGAGCGGGCACTGATATTGCCATAGATGCGGCGGATGTTGTTTTGATGAAGAGCAGTCTTGCAGACGTGTCGACCGCAATCAGGCTGAGCCGTGCAACTTTTAACAATATACGTCAGAATCTGTTCTGGGCGTTCATATACAATGCTGTCGGAATACCGATAGCCGCGGGTGTTCTGATACCTTTCGGTATACAGCTCGACCCAATGTTTGCCGCGGCGGCAATGAGCTTATCAAGCTTTTGTGTTGTAACTAATTCTCTCCGTCTTAATCTGTTTAAGGCGGACGGAAACAAAAATGTAAAGAAGGAGAAAAAGAAAATGGAAAAGACGGTAAAGATTGAGGGAATGATGTGCGGACATTGCTCGGGACGCGTAAAGAAGGTGCTTGAAGCGATGAACGGTGTTGAATCGGCCGATGTAAGTCATGAGACCGGACTTGCAAAAATAAAGCTGAGCGCGGATGTGTCCGATGAAGCGATAAAGTCGGCTATTGAAGCTGAGGGATATACCGTAATAGAATAAAAAATACAGCGGATCATTTTGATCCGCTGAAATTTGGGAGTGTTATTCATCTATTTGGTTTACGGTGTTTTTTGAGATCCCGTACACGCATGACCTTATCATTTCGATAAATTTTTTCGCGGGCATGGGATTTGGGGAGAGTATCCACTTCTTAAGTGAATTTATAAATGCATCGGTAAAGAAATCGGCGTAAAACTGATTATTTTCACTTGACGCGAAGATCTTTTTCATAAAGTCCTCTGCGATAGGCATGAGCCAACCCTTGAAGTAATCGTAAAATGGGTTATTAGATTCATTTTTCAGTATCTTACGGTAGAAGCTCTTGTTTTTCTCAAAATAGTTGCACATATCGTAAAGAAGATCAAATCCGTCAGTATAATCCTTTTCGCTTGCAGCTTTTATAAATTCAGTGTAACAGATGTAGCTTACCAAGTCATACTTGTCCTTAAAGTGATAGTAAAAGCTTTTGCGGTTCATTTCGCACAGCTCGCATATGTTAATTACGGTGATCTGTGAGAACGGACGCTCACTCATCAGCTTTTTCAGTGCCGACGCGAGAGCTTTTTTGGTGATACTTGAGTCAGCCAAGGTCAAATTCTCCTTTTATTTGTTTACTGCCGGAAACGAAAAAAGACGCTACTTATCCGCCCGGCAGATAAGTCTCGTCATTTAAGATGAAGTCAGGAATATTCCGTAATGTTGACTCACCGCACATTTGTGCCGACTACTCCCTTATTATTTATATCATAACATAAATGATCATTAAAATCAAGAGCATATTATTAAATAGTTTTGGACAGAACGCGTTACGTGTCCAAAAAAGTAACACTATATTATTTTGACTGATGAAAATCACAATTTGATGTGTTATAATTTATTATACATATACAAAGGAGGAATAGAAATTGACATTTTACAGTGATCCAAGGGAAG
>JAFUMW010000145.1 GCA_017482465.1 Clostridia bacterium | reverse complement strand
GTTTTAAAGCCTTCTCCAGCGGAGAAGGTGCCGAACGTAGTGAGGCGGATGAGGAGATCATTAATATTAAATAACATCAGATCAAAGTGCTTGTTTTAAGGAAAAACTACTTTTTGCTCAATAATGCAATAATTAAATTTTTATCAGTGATAAATGCTCTCCTCATCCGTCTTTCGCTGACGCGAAATCCACCTTCTCCGCTGGAGAAGGCTTTAAATGTCGAATTTCGCCTGTGTGCGGCGCTTGGACTACAGGCTGTCCAAGCAGAGCCGTTCGAATAGTGCATGGTTGTAGCAGAGCGCGGATTTAATGCAAGATAAGCAAATTCCACGACTGGATGTAGTGAGGGGATAATAAACCTCATTGAACCCATACTTTCAAAGTTTTTGCGGGGGGGTGTGGGGGAGCTTTTCTCAAAAAGCGCCCCCACAAATCTCCAATCCAACGACAAACTCCAACCCCACTCCCCGCGTAATAACAGCTCTACTCCTCAACGATCTCGTCGATGTAGGAGTTTTTCTTAGCTGAAGCAGTGGTTTCTATAAGGAGAGAGTTTTTGTCGAGCCTGCCGCCCTCGTAGGAATTAAAGGCACGCAGGAGCGCGTCAAACGCATCGCCGGAGGAGAGCATCGTAGCGGCTATATCCGACTGCACGCGTATGCGTATCGAGCCGTTGTCCTCGGCGTAGGCGGACGCTTCCTCGAGGAAAGCGCTTTCGAGCGTGTACATCGCGCCGAAATTGCGAACCACCTCTGAAAAATAAGGTACTGCTTTAAGTTTTCTCACCTCGCGCGGCGCTGACACAGTAGACGGAGCAACGCTCGGCGCGGCGGCAGAAACCGCACTCGATGCGGGTTCGCCGCTCTCTTTCTTGGCGGCGGGAACGCTGACCTCGGGCGGCTCGGGTACAGGCTCATAATAATGAGCCGGCTTCTGCTTTTTCACCTCGGGCGCAGGCTTGTCCTCACTGACCGTTTCCGCTTGCTCCGAGAGCGATTCATGTACCGTTTTTTCCACCTTTGTCACTACCGCACCGCTTTCCATCATGCGTTCGAGCGTGGCGACACGTACATTGAGCGCGTCGACAGTCGGCGAAAGGCGCTCGTCGCTCATGCGTACAAGCGCACATTCTGCAACAAGTCTTTTGTTCGCACCCGTACGCTGCATAGAAGCAAACGCGTCATCGAGGATCTTTGTGTGATAAACAAGGGTTTCGCTCGAGAATCGCTCTGCGAGCGATTTGAGCGTATCGTACCTGCCCTGTGACAGGTCAAGATAGTCGCGCGCATTCGGCGACGCTTTTATAACGAGCATGTCACGGTAGAGTGATGTCAGCGACTGCCAGAACACCGACATATCGCGCGAAGACATATATATCCTCGACGTGACTTCAAAGAGCGCGTCGAAATCGCGCTCGGCAATAGCGACTGCCGTTTTTTCCACCGCGTCGCGGTCGCCTGTTCCTATAAGTTTGGCAACGACCTCGTCGGTAACGCACGCGTCGGGCGCGCCGTTCGCACAAAGCTCCATAAGGCTTATCGCGTCGCGCATACCGCCCTGCGCTATAGAAGCGATAGAAAACGCCGCTTCCCTGTCAAGCGAAAAGCCCTCAGCGTTTGCTATCGTTTCAAGCCTGTCGGCGATAACAGACGAGCTTATGCGTCTGAAATCAAAGCGCTGACAGCGCGAGATTATCGTTGACGGCAGCTTTTGAAGCTCGGTCGTGGCAAGTATGAATATAACGTGCGCGGGCGGCTCTTCAAGCGTTTTCAAGAGCGCGTTGAACGCGCTTACCGAAAGCATGTGTACCTCATCGACGATGTAGACGCGGTACTTGAGCTCGCTCGGGAGATAGTTTACCTCATCACGGATATCGCGGATATTGGAAACGCCGTTGTTACTCGCCGCGTCCATCTCAATGATATCGGTGGCTGTGCCTGCGTCAGCACTGAAGCAGGCGGCGCATTTTCCGCAGACCTTGCCGTTTGTGTAGTCAAGACAATTGACCGCATTGGCAAGTATCTTTGCACAGCTCGTCTTACCCGTTCCGCGGCTTCCGCAGAAGAGTTAGGCGTGGTTTATGCGCCCTGTTTCTATTTCGTTTTTGAGTATTGATGTAACGTGGTCCTGACCGCATACGTCGTCGAAATCGCGCGGACGCCACTTTCTGTACAGTGCCTGATGCATACGCAGTCAGTCCCCTTTCTATATATGATCAAGCCATAGGTTCGATCGGCATTACGAGTGCCGCGATGATGTAGGCAAGCAGCCCCGCGCCCGCGAAGACGATGAGAAGCAAAAGAGCCAGTCTTATTATCGTGGGATCCATTTCAAAGTATTCGCCGAGACCGCCGCATACTCCGAATATTTTTTTATTGGTTCTTGATCTGTAAAGCCTTTTCATAGCATTGCCCTTTCCTTGTTTCGGTTATCAAAAAAGCTGCAAAAGAAGACCATACACCTTAAATTCGAGACGCATCTACACACGCCGCCGCAGGCTTGGCTCAGGACAGGCACCCTCGCGGCACATAGAAAACGACCGCTTAATGCTGCTTGGTTCCCCACCTGACATGGTTCACGGCTTCCTATTGCGCAAGACCCATCCGTCAACACCTTACACTGCGGTGCAGACTATACAGATCCGACCCTCTTAAAAGGATACCACCCCTGCTGGAGCGGATTGCAGGTACAAGGCTCCGCTAAGTCCCCGGCTGGTATGGCCTTCTTTCGCAGCTTTTTAGTCAAAAGCTTTGACAATGTATATAGTATACCATTATTTTATCTTAATTGCAAGAGGTATAACAAAATTTTAATATTTTTATTTGTGCGGGGTGGTGTTTTGAGTTTTTATGTGGGAGAGCCTTTTTAGGCAAAAAGTCTCCCCCACACCCCCGCCAAAAACCTTTATAAATAGGGCTTGACGAATTTGTACGCCCTCACACTGTGTAAAGCGCAGAAGCGGCGTCCTTTACGCCACAGCGTCAAGTGAGCTCACCAATCGCATCGGCAGAACGTGAGGTTTGCAAAAATATCGCCGTTCCGCCCCGATAGCAGGGAGAACGGCGATGTTTTCATGAAATTGTATTGCTTACAGTAACGCTATTACTTGAGATAGGTTGCGAAGTCTATTTCATCACCGTTGAAGGTGTACGAGCAATTTCCGCTGTATGTTACTATATTCTGTACTTCGCTTCGTAAGCGGCATAAAGGCTGTTGAATTCATCGGATGAATGCTTGACCCTGTTGAGGTACGCGTGAGAATCGAAGTTCTTGTTCTTAATGTCGATAACGCTTACAGCGATGTTTGATGAGTGGTCGGCGATACGCTCGAAGTTTGTAAGCAGGTCTGTGAGCACAAAGCCGAGCTCTATTGTACAGTCGCCCGCCTTAAGACGCTCTATGTGACGCGCTCTTATACTGTCCTTGAGCTTGTCTACGACCTGTTCGATAGGCTCAACGAGCGACGCGGTCGTAATGTCACCGGTCTCGTACGCCTTGACAGCCATTTCCATAGCCTCTGCAACAGCGCCCTTGAGCACCGAGATCTCTTTCATCGCCTCCGCCGAGAATGCAAGCTTCTTTTCATGAAGCTCAACGCACGAGTCGGCGATATTCTTCGCATGGTCACTGATACGCTCGAAGTCGCCGATGACATGAAGCATCGTTGAAGTCTCAGCCGCGTCCTCGGGCGAGAGATCTTCTCCCGAAAGCTTTACGAGATACGAGCCGAGCGCGTCCTCGTACTTGTCAACATCATCCTCGCCCTGGGAGATGACAGCCACCTCTTTTTCATCATATTTGTCAAGAAGCTTGAATGCCCTCTCGACAAGCTCAGCCGAAAGCGTGCTCATCGTGCGTGCGCTTGAACGGCACGCGCCGACAGCAACAGGGGGAGTTGCAAGAAGACGGATATCGGGGATATTGAGCTCGCCGTCGTTCTTACCGTCGCGTACGACAAGGTGAGCGACCTTTTCAAGAAGAGCCGACATAGGCATAAGGATCATTACCGCGATCACATTGAACGCCGAGTGGAATATCGCGATACCCAAAGGAGTTGCCGCGAGCTTCACAAACTCAAAGTCAAATATCGCGTTGAGTATCGAGAATATCGGAAGTATTATAATTGTCGAGATCACATTAAATGACAGGTGTACGACAGCGGCGCGGCGCGCGTTCTTTGACGTACCTGTCGAGGATATGAGCGCTGTTACGCACGTACCGATGTTCTGACCCATTACTATCGGGATGACCGCTCCGTAATTGATCGCACCTGTAAGCGAAAGCGCCTGAAGAATACCGACGGAAGCGGACGATGACTGAATGATCGCCGTCATTACAGCACCCGCAAGTACACCGAGCAACGGGTTTGTGAAGAGTAAAAGGACATTTCTGAAGCTTTCGGATTCGGAAAGCGGAGCGACCGCACCCGACATGAAGTCCATACCGTACATGAGTATCGCGAAGCCCAAGAATATCGGAGCGATATCGCGAAGCTTCTGACGCTTGCAGAACATGAAAAGGATAATACCCACAAACGCAAATATAGGGGTGAACGAATCGGGCTTTAACAGCTGGATGTACCACGCGTCACCGTCGATGCCGGCAAGCGAAAGTATCCACGCGGTAACAGACGTACCCACGTTCGCGCCCATGATAACGCCGATCGACTGCTTGAGCGTCATAACACCCGAGTTTACAAAGCCGACGACCATGACCGTTGTAGCGGATGATGACTGAATAACAGCGGTTACAACGAGTCCGAGCAAGAAGCCGGAAAGAGTGTTTTTGGTAAGTGTTGCGAGGATGTCCTTAAGACGGCTGCCCGCGCTTTTTTCGAGCGCGTTGCCCATAATGTTCATACCGTAAAGGAACATTGCAAGCCCGCCTAAAAGTGCAAAAACGTTGAAAATCGTCATGTGTTTGACCTTTCCTTTCATTTGCCGCAATTTTGCGTGTGGGGTTGAATTTTTACATATTTTTTATTTTTTTGCCTCAATTATTGGTCAATTCCCAATTTTCGGCATTTTAATTATATTGATTTTTTATGAACTAATATGCAAATATATGTAAATGGGACGTGAATATTTTGAGAAGTGTTCACGTTCATATCAGTCCATATAAATTTTGTTCAAACACCGGCATAATTATGCAAAAAAACAAGTCTTCCCAAACGGCTAACGCGTTCCTGCAAAACGCGGTCGTATGGGAAGACTTTATTTACTTACTCAGCAATGCGCTTGCATTACGCTTTCTCACGCATTAAGTGCAAGGTACGCCTGTGCGTCGGTCTTGTTCTTGAAAAACTTGACCGAGCTTATCTCGAACAGGTCGGTCTCGGGTACGGGTACATAACGCTTGCCGAAAGGCGAAATACGAAGCATCACATTCTCCGAAAGCTTATTTGCCGTATTTCCGTTCTTGTATTCGGTAAGGTCGGTAAACACATTAGTGTACGCGCCCGCCTTTAATTCGGGGGCGTATGATGACCAGCACTCGCCACCGTTATGCTTTATATTGAGGTCGAGGTTCGTGTCCGCGCTTATCCTGCACCGAATAACGACATACGGATACTCCATTATACTAAAATCGGATATGAGCGCGTCAAATATGCTCACCATCGGTCTTACCTCATTACCGCCCGCGGAAAAGCTCGTAAACCTTACGCTTTCATCATCATTGAGCGTCTTTCTCAGATACGATGTGTCAGCCGCATTTAAGAGCGCCTCGCCCGAAAGCATCTTATAATCGGCTCTCTGTACGAGCTTTTCGGGATCAGGCTCTGTTCTGCCGAGATAGGTGTCAAATCGCTTTATCATAGCGGCGACTTCGGCGCGTGTAGCGTTATTCTTCGGCTTGATCGTATTGTCATCATATCCGCCAATGATGCCCGCCTTCACACAGAACGCGACCGCATCGCGGTATGCGTCTGTGATGCTTGCGCTGTCGGCAAAATTGAGTTGTGCGAGCCCGCTTCCCTCTTTCGCAGACAGCTTTGCCGCTCTGTAGAGCATATCAGCCATTTCCTCACGTGTCGCACTGTCGTCGGGTCTGAAAGTATCTCCGCCGTTTACGATATCCTTTTCATAAGCCCACGCGAGAGGCTTTGCGTACCACGCGCTCTTATTTACGTCCGAGTACGGGAGCGCCTGCGCGTCACCGCTTGCGTCATACAGACGGGAGAGCACTGTCACCAGCATGGCGCGCGTCATCGTGCCGTCCGGTGCGAACTCGGTCGCACTCATACCGCCGAAAAGTCCGTTTCTGACAGACGATCTTATATAATCGCGTCCCCAATGATCTCCGATATCATCAAAGCCTTCAAGCTCGTCAGCCGGTTCGTATTCGGGAACTGCATAGGGCTTATCCGCGGGGACTACGTAAAATTCCGTGCCCGGATCAGCGCCAGACATGATAAGATCAGCCACAGCCTCCGCGCTCATCTTCACGCTTCTCTGTCCGCCCGTATCCTTGCCGGGATCAGCCGATATGCGTCCGAGCAGACCTCCGTCGTTTACTATATATGTATTGTCATGGAAATTATAGCTGTCCGGTCCAATGGTCGCACTGTAATAGATCATGGAGCTTGAGAAAAGGAGCACGTTGTCATGAGTGGAGTTGTTTCCGCCGTCGGCACAGCCGCCGTATATAAGGTTTGCGTCCTTTTTGTCAGCAGTGCGGTCGGTGGTCATGCCGTAGCCCATATAAAGATTATAGTTGCCGCTCATGGTCATGTTAGTGACCTCGTATACAGCGCCCTCATACTCATTATGCGGACTGTTCCATACCTCAAGACCTGTGTTCGCGTACATTGCGACGTTATCGGTGAATTCGATATTCGTCATGATAACGCTCTTGCCCGACGAATCGCCCTGCCATTGAGTAGTGTAACAGCAGTCGAAGACCTGATAAGAGTAGCAATGGTCGATATAGAAGCCATCACAGTTAGTCCAGTTCTGGATCGCGTTGCCGTAACGCGTCGGTCGGTTGTCCTCGTTATAATACTGCACCGAGCCGCCTATCCAGTCAAGCACGCAATACTGTACACGGAAATTGACGGCGTTGGTAACACCGATACCGTGCGCGCCGAAGCCGCGTATCTCAAGGTTATCGACAAGGACATTATTCTTGCCGCCCGAAAGTCCGTTCTGCTTGGTAACAAGCTCGACCGTGTCAAACCTCTCGGCGGGATTTCCGTCCTTGCAGTAGAGGTATACCTCGCTCGTGAAAGGATCGTGATAAAATTCAAGGTCATAAGCAAGGTCAAGTCCGCCTGCGAACGCGCCTGTACCTGCGGTGAAGTATTCGATGCCGTTGTACGCCTCTGCGTTATCGGCGCGCTTGTCCTCCTTCGGGAGCTTTAAGACCTTAACGCCCCACGCTTTTCCGTTGTCGAATATGATCTTGCCGACATCCTGCGTCGGGGACTCAAGCCTTTCGGCATATTTATATATATTTTCCTTTTCGGTAGGTATCCAGTCAAGCGAGTCGGACGCGTCGGTCGTACCGTTGATGACAGGCTTCGCACCGCTTCCGTACGCCGAGTAGGTGATACCGTTTTGCATGGTGAGCACGCCGTTATATTGTTTGCCGCGCTCGAAGAACACGCCATCGCCCGCTGTAAGCTTGACGCCGCTTACGTGTTCGAGCGTTTTCCACGCGCTCTCCGGGCTTTTACCGTCGTTATTATCGTCGCCGTTCGGGGAAACGTAATATTTCGTGCCCGTTACCTCGACGCTCGTTTCGCTGTTTACTATCTCATCTATAAGAGCGTACGCCTCGTCGGTGTATCTTTTTATTATTTCGTCATCAGCAACAAAATAATGCTCGTTCATTACTCTTTCGCGTTCTTCATTTTTTGACTTAAGTGCTTCGAGCGCAGAGGTATCAAGCTTGTACTCGTATGCCTTTGCTTCAGAGAGCGACTTAAAGAAAGCGATGTACATTACGTCGAAATACTGCTTTGTTTCGAGTGTTTTTGAGCCTCCGCCAAACGGCTTGAAGCGTATCTGTATACCTGCTTCACCGGGCGCGGGCAGAGCCGATGTGGCATTGATATCGTTAAAGTTTACTATAGTCTTATTCCATTTTTCGTCAGAGACCTGATCGGGGTGAACTGCCATCCAGTTTTCGCCCGCCTTGGTCCTTATCGACACGTCAAGCTTTTTTGACTGCGAGTTCGTTCTGTATACAATAGTAATATAGGGGTACTGTTCGAGAACGAGCTCGGCATCCTGGAATCTGACAACCACGTTATTGTTCGTGTACGCACCGGGCTCTGCCGTGTGGCGCAGATACATGTCGCCGTTCTGTTCGATATGCTCGGGAACGAAGTCATCCGAGTAGCCGTAATATTGGGATTCAAGGATATACGAGGGGTAAATCTTGCTGTTGGTATCCGCGGCGGTTACCGTAAAGCAAAAGCTTGACAGTATCATTAATACCGCGAGTAAAAGAGAAAGTGTTTTCTTTGACATATTAGACCTCCGAATTATTTTTATACAGGGGGGGAGTACATTTATAATAGCATTTATTAGCGGAATTTGTCAATAGCCGGAGAGGGTTTGGGGTGTTGGTGTGGTTAGTTTATGTTTGGGAGGGGGTTATGGTACTTGTTTTAGTTTGTTGAGATTGTTTGTTACCCTTCCGGGGGAGTCGCTTTCTGC
>JAFUMW010000144.1 GCA_017482465.1 Clostridia bacterium | reverse complement strand
TTTGCTCAATAATGCAATAATTAAATTTTTTATCAGTGATAAATGCTCTCCTCATCCGTCTTTCGCTGACGCGAAATCCACCTTCTCCGCTGGAGAAGGCTTTAAATGTCGGATTTCGCCTGTGTGCGGCGCTTGTGACTACACGCGTTCCTGCGGAACGCTGGCGGATACGTTTGCTACTTAAAATTTCATGTAAGTGCGGCGCTTGGACTACAGGCTGTCCAAGCAGAGCCGTTCGAATAGTGCATGGTTGTAGCAGAGCGCGGATTTGATGCAAGATAAGCAAATTCCACGACTGCACATAGTGAGGGGACAATAAACCTCATTGAACCCATATTTTCAAAGTTTTTGCGGGGGTGTGGGGGAGCTTTTCTCAAAAAGCGCCCCCACAAAAAACCACCCCAATCCAACCCAACACAACACAACTCAAAAAACAACTTTACTCCTCGCTCTTCTTAAAAACATCCTTAAGCCGAGCAACGATGTCCGGGGATTTTTCGATAAAATTAGTAACAGTGCCGACGTAATCCGGGGTATCGGAGGGGCTATCGACGTTAAGCATAGTGACCTTTCCATCGGCGGAGACTACCAAGAAGGACACGGGTGTTACAGAGACGCCAGTTCCGCCGCCTCCGCTGAACGTAAGGGGCTTTTTCTTTGCGTTCTCCTCAGCCTGCTTATCGCCGAAGTCGACGCCGCCCGATGCAAATCCCATTGTTATTTTCGAAACGGGGATAATGACCGTACCGGAGGGGGTATTAATCGGCTCGCCGATGATAGTGTTCGCTTCGACTACCTTTTTAATTTCCGCGAGAGAGGTCGCTATGATCTCGCCAAGTTTGTTTTCAGCCATGGTTGTAATCCTTTCTGTACTGTTTTTACTTAAAAATATATGTCCATGCCGCGGCAAGCAGTGCGTGCACAGCACCGCCTATGCTTACCGTGAGCGTGATATCTATGTCAGCGCGGCTTTTTTGCGACACAAAGTCGGGGCTTACGTGAACGAGCGCACCGCGTACAAGTGAAAAATCGGTGTTACGTTTAAGTATCTCAACGATATACGCGACCGTTTGAACGACCGCGCCGTAGTGTACGGCGGTCTTTGCGGGGTCGTCTCCGCCGACGACGATCACGACGCGCGCGCATCTCACCCTCACGTGCCCGAAAAAGCGCGACGTGAACTCCTTTAGTATTTGCAGAATCTCCTCAAGCGAGTCAAAAAGCGGCTTTTTTTCTTTTTTGGGTATGTTTTCGCCGACATCTTCTGCTTTGGGACTGCTTTTTTTCGTTTTTTTGCGTGTCATGATTCGGTCAAGATATCCGTTTAAGCAAAACGGTCCTGCGTACAACTCAAGCTTAAGACTGTCGCAAAAGATGATACGCAGCTTCAGCCTTACAAGGCACACCGCTGTCACAAGCAATGCAAGGACGGCAAGTATTATCAACAATATTTTCACTTTTCCGCCCCCCTGCCTTAAGATCGTTGTAAGATGTTACTCGCCTGATTCCGCTACTCCCGCGCCGTTTTCAAGCGGGATCATGTCACTGTTTTCTTCTTCGTCCACGCTTTCATCTGTCGGCTCGCCCGTACTTTTCTCTTCAAGCATACCCGCGTCCGGCAGTGACACTACTTCGCCGGAGGGAAGTACCGCCTCGCCTGTGGATGCAAAAGCCTGTGCCTCGGGAAGCTCCTCAAGGCTCGTAAGTCCGAAACAACGCAGGAAATCGTCGGTAGTCGCATAGAGCGAGGGGCGTCCCGGCGCGTCAAGCTTACCGCAACACTCGATCAGACCCTTTTCGACGAGCGCGCCTATCGCGTATGAGCTGTCGATGCCGCGCACCTGCTCAATAAACGAACGCGTCACCGGCTGGTGATATGCGATTATCGAGAGTACCTCAAGCGACGAGTTTGACAGGTTTCCGCCGCGTCTGATCCCGAGCGCGGCACGGATGTAGTCGATATAATCTTCCTTTGTACACAGCTGACAGCTGTCAACATAGGCGACAAGCTGTATGCCGCGTTCGGGCACGCTGTTGTACTCGTGTGCGTACTCGGCGATAAAGGCTTTTGTCTCTCTCTCGCTTATTTCAAGAAGCAGCGACAGCCGCTCGTATGTTACCGCGTGACCTGCCGCGAACAGCACCGCCTCGCATATTCTTTTCATTTCCGATCTTTCCATATGTAATGATCCTTTACTTTATATTATCGTCCGCACGCGCGTACTGTATTCATCGGCAGACAGCCTTTTCAAAGGCAAGCGTGATCGCCTGTTGCAGGTCTGTATGAGCAAGCCCGCACCGTCCGGTTTCTCTAAGATATCGGACACCGTGCCGCGTCTTGCCTACTCGGACTCCGCACCGTCGGTACTGCGGACCTGTTCCACAGAATGACGGTCGGTTAGATACATTTCAAAGTCCTCGCCGTCGCCGTCGTAGATCGGCTCAAGCCTGATACGGCTGTTTTTAATAAGCTCGAGCACCGACATGAATATCGCGATCAGCTCGCTTCGCGAGGTCGCTGTCGCAAGCATACCTGTGTAGCTGACGTGTCCGCGCCGCTTTATCGTTCGCAGTACGCTGTATATCTTGACCGAAACAGGTACTATCGGCGCACGCAGTATCTTTTCAAACGGAACTTCGATCTCCTTGGACTCCTTGTCCGCGTTCTGAAGCCGCCTGAACATCTTCATTATAGCGTTTTGCAAAAGCTCCGCCTCGTGAGGCGCAACATAGCCTGTGTCCGACTTGACCTCGTCGGTGTCCTTGACAAAACGGCGGCTGTAAGTGACGTATCTGTCGGCAAGCACGTGGGAGGCTTCCTTGATACGCTTGTATTCTTCAAGCGCCGCGGCAAGTCTGGCACGCGGGTCTTCTTCCTCTTCCTCCTCGCGCGGCAAAAGCATTCGGCTCTTGATAAGCATAAGCTCGGACGCCATGACGATAAACTCGCCCGCGATCTCCATATCGAGCTTTTGCATGATCTCGATCTGCTCCATATACTGCTCAAAAATAAGCGAGATCGGTATGTCGCTTATCTCTACCTTGTTTTTCGATATGAGCACGAGAAGCAGATCAAGCGGCCCCTCGAATTGTTCAAGTTTGAAAGATAGTTCCATTTGTTCTTTCCTTGTTTGTTTATTTTATGAGGTGTTGGGACTTTTGAAGACTTGGCTCATGAGTTTTGCATCGGCAGAAAGCTCTCGTTTGTCCTCATGCTGTGAAGTCGTTAAAATTTCCCGCTAACGTCGGGGATGAGTTAAGAACCGCAAATCACCTCTGTAAAGACTGACCGCTTTACGCAACCGCAGACTAAGCTCACAGCATCGGGATAAGTGAGATAAGATTGTTCATACCGACAAATATCCAGTCGGCTATGAACGAAAGCGGGCCGTCTATGAAGCCGAAATAGATAAGCACGAGAAGAGCGATCTTTATAAACTGCTCATACTTCATTATACCGAAATAATATTTGTCGGGCAGGAAAACGAACAACACGCGTGAGCCGTCAAGCGGCGGCACGGGTATCAGATTGAATAATCCGAGATACAGGTTCATCACCGAGAACAGGTAGAAAAATTCCAGCACGAGCATAATAAGATTGCTCGAAAAGTTGGTGTTTGCGGTAATAACGCCGTTCATCGCCAGCGCGCCGAGCACTCTGAACACGAACAGTCCGAGAAACGACAGCACTACATTCGACACTGGTCCTGCAAGCGCGGTTATCGCCATGTCACGGCGCGGCTTTCTGAAATAACGTGTGTTTATCGGCACAGGCTTTGCCCAGCCGACGCGGAAAAACAGCATACACAGCGCGCCGAGCGGGTCAAGGTGCTTTATCGGGTTAAGCGAAAGCCTGCCAAGCGACCTTGCGGTCGGGTCGCCGAGCTTGTACGCGGCGTAACCGTGCGCGACCTCGTGTACCGTAAGCGAAAATATTACTATAATCAAATTTATAAGCAAACTCGGTATATCCGAGAGTAATTCTGTTATAGCGTTCATTTTTTACCTTTGCCTTCCTTATGCTTCTATATGGTCGATGATGCACTTCCAGAGATCATCGCGTCCAAGCTTCTTTGTGGACGAGAACGGGATTATCGGCGTGCCCTCTTTCAAAAGCGGGTACTCCTCAAGCAGCTTAAGGTTGCGCTCTCCGTCCGTGCGGTTCAGCTTGTCGATCTTGGTCGCCGCAATGATGTAAGGTATGCCCGAGCCGTTTAGCCATTCGAGCATCATGTCATCGTCTGCAGTCGGTCCGACCTTTATGTCGATAAGCTGTACGACCGCCTTGAGCACGCCCTTGTCAGCGCCCGTGAAAAAGTCGTTTGTCAGACGCGACCACTTCTCCTTGTCGGCAGGCGCGCGCTTCGCAAAGCCGTATCCCGGCAGATCGACAAGGTAAAGCTTTTTGTCAACATCGTAAAAGTTTATCGTTATTGTCTTGCCGGGCTGTCCGCTCACACGTGCCAACGCCTTACGAGCAAGAAGCGTATTGATAAGCGAGCTCTTACCTACGTTCGAGCGTCCCGAAAAGGCGACCTGCACCCGCATATCGCGCGGGAATTGGCTTTTCAGTCCCGCTGTTACGGCAAGGTTTGAGTTTTGTATATTCAGTTTCATGTTATGTTCCCTTTCTGACGTTTTTGTGGTAGGTTATTGGTGTGGTTAGTTTATATTTGGTTTGGGGTGTGTTGGTGTGGTTAGTTTATGTTTGGGATAGGTTTATGGTACTTGTTTTTGTTTGTTGAGATTGTTTGTTACCCTTCCGGGGGAGTCGCTTTCTGCACGCGCAGAAAGTGACCAAAGACGCGCGTAAGGGAAACCTCGCGGTTTTCCCTTACGTATCCCTT
>JAFUMW010000143.1 GCA_017482465.1 Clostridia bacterium | reverse complement strand
GAGCCGATACCGCCGGTCGGTATTATCTCGGTCGGTTCAACAAGCGCACCGTTCCTGTCTATGCGGTAAGACAGAACACCCGATACAGCACTGTCCGAATACGCTTTTTTGATAAGCACGTACAGCCTGTCATTGTATATGATCGTGTATTTCGGTTCCGAAATATCAGTCTTGTCGATAAATCTAAGTCTGTCTCCCTCAAGCTCATACCGGAAGATGCCGCCGTCAGGAGTACATGATGAAATATATACCTGCATTATTCTATAACCTTATTAAAAAAATTTCTTTTAAGCGAGCGCATAAACACGGTCAGAAGTATCAGCAGACCGACATCGGTAAATGCCCATGAGATCGGAAAGGACATGTATATGCATGCCGCGCTCGGATAAAGCGGGAAGACAAAGGATATCCATAAAAGCCTGAAAGCACATACACCGAAAACGCAGATAAGCATCGGTGGAAGCGTCTTGCCTATAGCACGCATTGAGCCGGAAAGAACCTGCATAAGCGTTGCGAGAGGCATAAACAAAAGCTGATAGAAGAAACGTATCTTTGCGTATCCAATACTCTCATAGTCACCGGGGATAAATAACTGTAACAGCGGATCGGCAAAGAAATATACAAGTGGGCCAAGTATCGCGCTGACAATAATTCCTGCGATTGTCGCTGTAAGTATAACACGCTTTACTCTTTCATATTTTCTCGCGCCCACATTCTGCCCAACAAAAGCAAACGTACTCTGACCAATGGAATCACTGAAAACATCGGTGAATCCGCTGATACTCACAGCGGCAGTATTTCCCGCCATCGCCGCTGATCCCAAAAAGTTTATCGAGGATTGGATAAACAGGTTCGAAAATGAGAAGGTAGCGGACTGAAGTCCTATCGGTATTCCTTTTTTCATAATCTGTGAAAATTCGTTTCTGTAAGGCCGTATGTACTTCGGTTCTATGCGGCAGGGACTGTCAACAAATATAAGATGACGCACGACAAGAAACGCCGAGACTGCGTTGGCAGCAACCGTTGCAATCGCAACTCCTTCTGCCTTCATACCGAACACGATCACAAATATAAGATTAAGGATAACATTGAGCACACCGCCGCAAAGCAGGTAGAGAAACGGACTTTTTGTGTCGCCCTGAGTTTTTATTATTGCTGCACCGTAGTTATAGAGCATATATATTGGCGCACCTCCGAGATATATCTGCATATAGAGAACTGCGCCGTCAAGAACGCCCCCCTCTGCCGGCGTTTTCATAAGAGTAAGTATATGACGGGCAAATATGATACCGGCTATTGCTACAAGAGTACCAACAATGACCGAGGTCGCAATAGCGTTATGTGCGTGTCTGCGCGCCCTGTCATAGTCTCCCGCACCCAAGGAATGCGAGATACACACCTGTGCACCAGCCGATAATCCGATAAATGAATTAACAAACAGATGGATGAGTGAGCTTGTCGCACCTACCGACGAAAGAGCGTCACGTCCCGCAAAGTGTCCTACCACAGCCTGATCCGCCATATTGAAAAAGATCTGCAAAAATCCTGTAAATATTAAAGGAACAGTAAATGCCACGATACGCGAGAATATCGGTCCGCTTGTCATGTCTATTCGTTTATTCATCTCTTCGCCACCTTTTACTTTTATCATTCTAATTGTACCACTTTTGTTAAAACAAGTCAATAACCTGAGTAAACATATGAGCCGAAATTTTCGGTATATAAAATATAAAAAAATGTTGACAATGTGCTTTTTGAATGTTAGAATATATTCGGTTGAATGTACCAATAATATCAACGGAGGACAAAACAATGAAAATATTATTCCAGGGCGACAGCATCACGGATGCCGGACGCGACAGAAACGACATTCATAATCTCGGAAACGGTTATCCGAAATTTGCGGCAGAATACATTAAAGAGGACTATCCGGACGTAGACTTCGAATTTGTAAACCTCGGCATCAGCGGTAACCAGACAAAGGACCTCGTTGCAAGGCTTGAAAGCGATTTTATCAATATCCAGCCCGATATCGTTTCGATCATGATCGGCATCAACGATACGTGGCATCACGCAAGTGATAAGTCGTGGATCCCGAATGAAACCTTTGAAAATAACTACAGAACGGTGCTCACCGCACTTAAAGAGCGTACCAACGCAAAGATCGTCATCATTGAGCCTTACCTCCTGCCCTCGACCGACGGCAAAGATTTCTTCAGAGAGGACCTCGACCCCAAGATCCAGATAATAAGAAAACTCGCATATGAGTTTGCAGACGTATATATCCCCACCGACGGACTTTTCGCGTCGGGACTTATCGGATGCGATCCTATGGCATACAGCGGCGACGGTGTTCACCCTAACGAAGAAGGAGCTGTCTTCATCGGCGAATACTACGCTGACGCGGTAGCAGAGCTTATCGAAGAATTAAAGTAATAAATAACACAGAGGACGGAATAATTAACCGTCCTCTTTTCTTATTCGAACAATTTATTTTTCAGCACTTTTTCAAACTCTGCGTCGTTCATACGCTGTACATTGTCAATTATGGTAATACCCATGTCCCTTGCACGTGCACGCAGATGGCGTACGGTCTGCGCGTCAACTGCATGTGCGATATCCGTCGCGACAAGTATCTTTTTAGAATATTTACCGCCGAATCTGTCAGCTACCGATGAGAGCTTGTAAAGCTCCTCTGACTCAAATTTACCGTTCTTGCACGATATAAATATCGGACAGTGCCCGCGCATAGCGAGTACGTCGATCTCGTTTTCAGTACCGACGTTTCCTGTTCTGTCAGTGCTCCATGATATAGTCACACCGGTCTTAACATCGCAAAGTCCATTCCCGAGATATTTCTTGCATGTCAAGAACACTCTCTGCTCAAGCAGATTGCCGGCTTTGATGATACATTCGCGCACCTGCGGATTTTTGTACCTGAAATCAGAGATCGAGCCATCGTTGTTTTTTTGATAGCTTACCATGCCGAGACGTTTTAGCTCCTCAAGGTACGTGCGTACCTTGTACTTGTTTTTTAATAGTGCGATCTGCTCACGCTTGGAAAGCTTTTCGATTCCTGCGGCAGTAATAACAAATCTGTTCCATGTCTGCGGCGCCGAGCGTTGATGCACGTATCCGCGAGGACCGAGCGCACACAGTCTCCACATTTTATCAATATCAGCTGTAAATTCATCATCGTATTTAAAACATCCTGAACCTGTATACGGAGCTACTGCGCCTGAATGCAGAGTAATATTTTCCTCCACGGTAGCAGATATATCAAATCTGTCTCGCCCATTGCTCATGCTCTTGTCGGAAAAACGAATATAACCTCTTTTCGGGTCTATGCTGTAAAGCGAAACATTGCTTTTCCGCTCGCATACAATTCCAGCGGCGCAAAGAAGCATATCATCTCCGCCGATAATGTCGACGAGCCACTTGTCACCGTCCGAAACACACGCCTCAAGCTTGCTTACAGCATCGTCTATATTATTTCTCATCACCTGCACATATGAAAGCGACAGAGATTTAATGCCCTTCATCGCATAGTATCTCTTTATGTGATCAAAATACTTTTCTTCAAACACGTTCGGCTTATAAGTCCCGAAATATACTATATCAGACGGAGCAAAGCAGAGTCCGCCGAGTACGTTTTCTATCGGTTCATCGCCGAAAAGCTCAATAATTTTCAGAATGCTCACATCCTTAACAGTCTGTTTGATATTATAATAACATAAAACCCGATAAAATTCAAGTAATATACTTGATTTTACAACAGCGATGTGATAAAATTACAGTATTAATACATATAGGAGAATTACAATGACACTTAAAATTACTTTGCTTGAAAATGAGGTCTGGTACGGGCTTGCGTCCGACGAGGGCTATAATATGCCGCTTGACAAAAGCTCGTCATATTCATTTAAGATGCAGCCTGTAAATACCCCAAATCAATATGCTCCCTTGCTTGTTTCGAGCATGGGTCGCTACGTGTGGGGTGAGGACGGCTTTGATACCACTATCGAAAACGGTGTGATTGAGCTGACTTCAAGCCTTGCGCCCGTAAAGCTTTACGAGGGATATAAAACGCTTCGCGGTGCGTTCACAGCGGCGGCAAAGGCTCATTTCCCGACAAACGGCGTGCTTCCGCCTGTTGATTTTTTCGAAAAGCCGCAGTATAACACTTGGATCGAATTCATATATAATCAAAACGAAGAAGGTATATACAACTACTGCAAGACGATACACGAAAACAATATGCCCACAGGAGTTATCATGATCGACGATATGTGGAGCTGTTATTACGGAAGATGGGACTTTGACCGCAAAAAATTTCCAAATCCCGATAAGCTGATAAACACGCTTCACTCATGGGGATTCAAAGTAATGCTCTGGATATGCCCGTTTATTTGCCCCGACTCAGAAGAATTCAGGTATATTCGTGACGCGGGCGGACTTGTAAGAAATCAGGACGGCAGTGTAAGGATAGTTGAATGGTGGGATGGCTTTTCATCGGTTCTCGACCTGTCAAATCCTGTTGACATGAAGTGGCTGTGTGAGCAGTGCGACTTTTTGACAAACACCTATGGCATTGACGGCTTCAAGCTTGACGCGGGTGACGCAAGATTTTATCTTGATACGGACAAGACCTACGGTAATGTGACTGCAAACGAGCAGTGCGAGCTTTGGGCAAAATTCGGTTTGAGATACGCATACAACGAATACCGCGCTTGCTACAAATGTGCGGGACTTCCTCTCGTACAGCGACTGCAGGACAAACGCCACAGCTGGGACAATGACGGACTTAACCTGCTTATTCCGAATATGCTCGCACAGGGCATCCTCGGTTATGCGTACGGCTGTCCCGACATGGTAGGCGGTGGACAGTATCTCGACTTTTTGCCCGGGGCAAAGCAGTTTGATCCCGAACTTTTCGTACGCTACACGGCAACATCGACGCTCATGCCGATGATACAGTTTTCAGCCGCTCCATGGCGTGTACTTGATGATAAGCATTACGGATATGTCAAGAGCTTACTCAAGATACGCGAGGAGTTTTTACCGCTGATAATGTCACTTGCGGATGAAGCTGCGAAAAGCGGCGAGCCTATAGTAAGGTATCTCGAATATGTATTCCCGCATGAGGGACTTGAGCATATAACCGACGAATTTATGATCGGTGACAGCGTGCTTGTCGCTCCGATACTTGAAAAGGGTAAAATATCACGAAAAGTCGTGCTTCCCACGGGTACATGGAAAGAACGCAGTACAGGCAATCTTATAAGCGGCGGATGCACTATAGAGGCTATTGCAAAGCTTGACGAGCTTCCGGTATTTATAAAACAATAAAATTACAGGCTTTCATCCGAGTGATGAAAGCCTGTTTTTTATTATTTCTTATGTCTTATAAGACCTATAGCCTTTGCAAGCTCCATAAAAACGAAAGGAACTAATATAAGTCCCAAACCGAGCAGATAGAGCTCAGCGGGGAGCGCGATAAGTCCGAAAGCGGATCTGACAGGAGTAAACATTACAAGTGCGACTAAAATGACCGAGATCATCGCCGCTCCGTTTAATTTTCCGTTTGAAAACGGTCCAATCTTGAAAAGCGAGCGGCTTGAACGCATATTGAACGCCTGTACGATCTGACAGAGTGAAAGTACCATGAACGCAAGCGTCTGCCCGCCCTCAAGTACACCTGTAACACGCTCACCGACCTTGAAGCCTATAAGCGTAAGAGCTGCAAACATTATACCCCAGAGTACGATACGAACACCGAGACCGTGAGCAAATATACCCTCGTCCTTGGGCTTGGGCTTTTTGTCCATGATATCGGAATCTACCGCTTCCATACCGAGAGCGATCGCGGGAAGGCTGTCGGTCACAAGGTTTATCCACAAAAGCTGCATCGACAACAGCGGCGTCTTATGCCACAAAAGCATCGCCGCGAAAACCGTAATTACCTCGCCGATATTCGTACCGAGCAAAAATTCAACGACCTTCTTTATGTTGGCGTATATACCGCGTCCCTCGCGTACCGCCTCAACGATCGTCGCAAAATTATCATCCGTAAGAGTCATGTCAGCCGCGCCCTTTGCAACGTCTGTACCTGTGATACCCATAGCGCATCCGATATCAGCCGCCTTGAGAGCAGGAGCGTCGTTTACTCCGTCACCGGTCATTGATACGACCTGTCCGCGTCTCTGCCATGCCTTGACTATACGTATCTTATTTTCAGGCGATACTCGCGCGTATACCGATATCTGCTCAACTACCGCATCAAGCTCGCTGTCTGTCATCGCGTCAAGCTCAGCACCCGTTATCGCTTTGTCGCCGTCGACCAGTATACCGAGTTCTTTAGCTATAGCCGAAGCTGTTACAACATGGTCTCCTGTTATCATAACAGGCTTGATTCCCGCGCGGCGGCAGGTCGCAACCGCAACCTTTGCCTCGGGTCTGGGAGGGTCGATCATACCGACAAGTCCCATAAATGTAAGTCCGTTTTCAAGTTCATCCGAGGTCGGATTTTCGGGAACAGTATCTGTCACCTTGTATCCGACAGCGAGAACACGAAGCGCGTTTTCGCTCATTTTTTCAGTGATCTTCTTTGCAAGCTCGATGTCGCCTGCAACACAGCGCGATGCCATAACATCAAACGCACCCTTGACGATGACGACATTCTTTCCGTCGATCTTATTTACCGTGGTCATGAGCTTTCTGTCCGAATCAAAGGGGATCTCGGCAAGACGGGGACATTCAGTATTGATCTCGTCCTTGTCATATCCGAGCTTGTGAGCGGCAAATACTATTGCTGTTTCCGTCGGGTCGCCGATATGCTTTACTGCATCACCCTCAAATACCACTGAGCCGTCACAGCATAAAGTACCGTACTTGAGAAGCTTTTTGATCTCGTCCGAAGCACCGTCGCTTATATCCTCTTCACTGTCTCCTCCGTCAACATACGCCTTTACGAGCGTCATGCGGTTCTGTGTAAGCGTACCTGTCTTATCCGAGCAGATGATCGACGCACTTCCGAGTGTTTCAACAGCGGGAAGCCTGCGTATAAGCGCGTTTCTCTTTACCATCCGTTGTACGCCTATGGAAAGTACGATCGTGACTATCGCGGGAAGTCCCTCCGGGATCGCCGATACTGCAAGCGATACTGCGGTCATGAATATCTCCATCACGTCGATACCGTTAACGATACCTACGACAAAAATTATACCGCATGCGGCAAGCGCTACGACACCGAGATACTTACCGAGCTGTGCAAGCTTTTCCTGCAAAGGCGTCTGACCGTCGGTCTCATTGTCGAGAAGATTTGCTATCTTACCCATTTCGGTGTCCATACCGGTAGCGCAAACAACTGCTGTCGCGGTTCCGTAGGTCACACTGCATCCGGAGAACACCATATTGCTTCTGTCGCCTAAAGGAGCGCCGTCCTTGATCTCGGCGTTCGCGTCCTTTTCACTGGGAACAGACTCACCCGTAAGCGCAGACTCTTCGCTTTTTAAGCTTACGCTGTGCAAAAGTCTTGCGTCAGCCGGAATAAAATCACCAGCTTCAAGCTTGATGATATCACCGGGCACAAGCTCGGCGGCATCTATCACACTTTCGACACCGTTTCTGATAACTCTGGCATGAGGAGCAGACATGTTTTTCAACGCGTCAAGCGCTTTCTCCGCCTTACTCTCCTGCATAACGCCCATTATCGCATTAAGTATAACTATAAGCAAAATAAGCGCAGGCTCAAAGAACTCCTTGGGATTTCCCTCAACACAAGCTATAACGAAAGATACGACTGCCGCCGCGATAAGTATAAGTATCATCGCGTCCTTAAACTGATCAAAGAAGCGCTGCAGATTTGTCTTCTTCTTTTTCTCTTTTAACTTGTTTTCGCCGTATTTTGCTTTCAGCTCTGATACCTTTTCGTCGGTCAGACCTTTTGTTTCGTCCGCCGACAGGG
>JAFUMW010000142.1 GCA_017482465.1 Clostridia bacterium | reverse complement strand
TGGATCTGAGCATCAGCTGTGCCGTCTTCGATCTCGGACTTCTTATATTTAGAGAAGTTATCACCGATCTCTTTGTAGTATTCTCTCATGTAAGAGTGGTCTACATAGTCGCTATAATCGTAATCGTCTTCAACCTCTACCGGCTTTTCGATGCTTCCGAAGTAATCGGGAGATACTGTTGTTGAAGCTGTTGTGGCTTTGCTTGAGCCTTCGAATTCTGTTTTGATGTTTACAGAAAGCGCACCAACGAATACCATCATCAAGCAAGCAACTGAGATAACGAGTGAGATTGCATTGAAGATGAATTTCTTAAGAACGATAGTCTTAGCAGCGAAGATAAAGCGCAATACGATGAATGCAACGATACCGATAAGAGCAACAATAAGTACTCCGAGAGCGCTGCCCATGCCAACTGTAAGACCATTGCTTGCTGCATTGTAAACAGAAGCCATACCTGCTTTTGTTGTGTAGTGAGCAAGGAATGCAAGAACAGGCATTACTGTAAGAGCCTTTGTGCATCCGTTGAGGTAAGAGCCTTTGCCTACCCAGAAGAAAATGAAGTTGATGATTGCGAGGATGAGAAGTACGAGGCCGATAGCCAAGTATGTCAAGCTTACGAGAGCAGCGATACCGAGACCGATGTTTATAGGCTCATCTTCGCTTTGGAGATCCATACGAAGTGATACCTTCATTTCGTCTTTAGTGTATTTTGCAAGATCGTTCAATGACTTGGGTTCAAAGTTTTCATACTTTTCTTCAAGCTTTTCGATTTTTTCTTTCCAATCTTCATAGAGCTTGTCATCGTCCTTGCTTGCCATAGAGTCAAAGAAGAGAACTACTGTGTCAAGGGGAGAGATCTTAACGCTGATCTTGTCGCCTGCGCTTGCTTTGATGTCATAAAGTTCCTTGAAGAATTCAGCATCTTCCTTGTCGAGCTCTTGGTTATATGTAAGAACGGATGAGAATGATGTCGCGAAGATAACTATTGCAAGAATAAGCATAACTCCGCTACGAATGAGGCGCATAAGGGGAAATCTAGCAAAGAAGCCGTTTTCTTTTTTCGGTTTCTTTTCCTTTGGTGGCTTAGGTGCGTCTGCGATCAATTTAGTACCGCAGCTACGGCAGAATTTAGTTTCTGCAGGATTGTCCACGCCACATGATGGACATGTGATGTTTTGTTGTTGATCCATAACTAAAAAATTTCCTTTCTTTAAGTTATAATTATATTAGCACGAGAAATTTAAATTGTCAATATATTTTGTGAAATTTATTTGATAATTTGTGAAAAGAAAATGATCTAAGTGTGAAAAAAGAAAAAATAGAGTATCTTGCGGTTGATATTTTGTTCGATGTATGGTAAAATAAATTAGATACTCACGCTCAGAGGTGAATGATAATGGAAAACAATAAATTTTTACCGATATCGAGGGAGGAGTGTGCGCAAAATGGCTGGGACGTGCCTGATTTCGTGTACGTCAGCGGCGACGCATACGTCGATCATCCGTCGTTCGGAACGGCTATAATAACGAGAGTTTTGGAGAATGCGGGCTTCAGAGTGGCTGTTTTGGCTCAGCCCGATTATAAATCGTGCGATGAATTCAAAAAATTCGGCAGACCCCGTCTCGGATTTTTAGTAAGCGCGGGAAATATCGACTCAATGGTGGCGCACTATACCGCTTCCAAGAAAAAACGCTCATACGATTACTACTCCGCAGGCGGCAAAATGGGCAAGCGTCCCGACCGTGCGGTCATAGTTTATTGCAACAGAATAAGAGAAGCATACGGTGATGTGCCGATAATTATCGGCGGTCTTGAAGCTTCGCTTCGCCGATTTGCACATTATGATTATTGGGATAATAAAATAAGACGCTCCGTTTTGGTGGACTCCCGTGCCGATATTCTTACATACGGTATGGGCGAAAGCATAATTTTAAGGATAGCCAAGCTTCTTGACCGCGGAGTTCCTGTTAAAAAAATAAGAAACGAGCGGGGATGTGTCTATCTTTGCTCGAAGGATGACGATGTAAATTACCCCGTCGCCGCGGAATTCGACTTTAATAAGATCAAAGAGGACAAGCGTGAATACGCACGCGCCTTCGGTATCCAATATAAAAATCAGGATGCTATAAACGGCAAGGCAATCGTCGAATATTACGACAACAAAAAGCTCGTTCAAAACCCTCCCGCATATCCGCTTGAAAGAGAGGAGCTTGATGCAGTTTACGCCCTTCCGTACACAAGAACATACCACCCTGTGTATGAAAAAGAGGGCGGAGTGCCTGCAATATCGGAGGTTAAATTCTCAATAACGCATAACAGAGGCTGCTTTGGCGGATGTAATTTCTGTGCGCTTGCCTTTCATCAGGGCAGGAGCGTTCGTTCAAGAAGTATAGAAAGCGTGGTGAGAGAAGCTAAGCTTATCACCGAAATGAGTGATTTCAAGGGCTATATTCACGATATCGGCGGGCCTACGGCAAATTTCAGATATCCCGCTTGCGATAAACAGCTAAAGGACGGAGTTTGCAGCTCGAGAAAGTGTCTTGTGCCGACCCCGTGTCCGAATTTGAAGGCTGATCACAGTGAATACATAGAGCTTTTAAAGCAGGTCGAGGCGTTGCCGAAGGTCAAAAAGGTATTTATAAGATCGGGCATCCGATTTGACTACATGATGGCTGATAAGAGTGACGAATTTTTTAAAAAGCTCGTTCGTGATCACGTCAGCGGTCAGCTAAAGGTAGCTCCCGAGCATTGCTCCGATAACGTGCTAAAATATATGGGCAAGCCAAGCGTTAAGGTGTACGATAAATTCAGAGAAAAATACTTCACCCTGTGTGAGAAATTCGGTCTTGAACAGTATATAGTTCCGTACCTTATGTCCTCGCATCCGGGCAGCACGCTGAACGACGCCATCGAGCTTTCGCTCTATCTTAAAAATCAAGGCTGTAATCCCGAGCAGGTGCAGGATTTTTATCCCACACCGGGTACGGCTTCCACC
>JAFUMW010000141.1 GCA_017482465.1 Clostridia bacterium | reverse complement strand
TGTTTGGGAGGGGTTTATGGTACTTATTTTTGTTTGTTGAGATTGTTTGTTACCCTTCCTGGGGAGTCGCTTTCTGCACGCGCAGAAAGTGACCAAAGACGCGCGTAAGGGAAACCTCACGGTTTTCCCTTACGTATCCCTTCCCTTGGACTAAATTCGTTCGCTCAGCGCCACCTTGCGGTGGATACGTTTGTCTGTGGGGATTTGGGCTAAATTCGTTCGCTCAGCACCGCCTGACGGCGGATACGTTTGTCTGTGGGGATCTGGACTAAATTCGTTCGCTCAGCGCCACCTTGCGGCGGATACGTTTGTTTTAAAGCCTTCTCCAGCGGAGAAGGTGCCGAACGTAGTGAGGCGGATGAGGAGATCATTAATATTAAATAACATCAGATCAAAGTGCTTGTTTTAAGTAAAAACTACTTTTTGCTCAATAACGCAATAATATAATTTTTATCAGTGATAAATGCTCTCCTCATCCGTCTTTCGCTAACGCGAAATCCACCTTCTCCGCTGGAGAAGGCTTTAAATGTCGAATTTCGCCTGTGTGCGGCGCTTGGACTACAGGCTGTCCAAGCAGAGCCGTTCGAATAGTGTATGGTTGTAGCAGAGCGCGGATTTGATGTAAAACTATCAAATTCCACGACAGCATATAGTGAGGGGACAATAAAATTCATTGAACCCATACTTTCAAAGTTTTTGCGGGGGGAGTCCGAGGGGGGAGCTTTTCTCAAAAAGCTTCCCCCTCGCAACCAAACCCAAACTCAAACTCAAATAGCTCCGTGAGCCTTCATGATAGCGAGCATTTTTTCCTCGTTATCCTTTTCCATAGGAGTAAGTGGGAGGCGGAGGTAGTTATCGCAGAAGCCCATAGCCGCCATAGCCGCTTTAACGGGGATGGGGTTGACTTCGCAGAAGAGGGCGTCAATGAGGTCGTGGTACTTACACTGGAGCTCTGCGCTCTTCTTGATATCGCCTGCGAAGAAGCTGTCGGTGATCATAACGCTTTCTTTTGGGAGCACGTTTGAGAGCACCGAGATAGCGCCGATGCCGCCGAGAGCCATAAGGGGGACGATCTGGTCATCGTTACCCGAATAGAGGTCGAGCTTACCGCGTACGCGAGCCATGGTCTCGACGATCTTCGAGATATTACCGTTTGCTTCCTTGATACCAACGATATTGTCATGCTCGGCGAGAGCCTCGTATGTTTTCGGCTCGATATTCACGCCTGTACGAGAGGGTACGTTATAGAGGATGATCGGCTTTTCAGAGGCGTCTGCTATTCTTGTAAACATATTATAAAGACCCTTTTGTGTAGCCTTGTTGTAATATGGGGTTACGACCAAAAGCGCGTCCGCGCCTGCGCTTACTGCGTGAGCCGAGAGCTCGAGAGCGTATTCGGTGTCGTTGCTTCCCGTGCCGGCGATGACCGGCACTCTGCCGGCGGCTCTCTTTACCGCGTAGCTGATGGCACTGCGGTGCTCCTCGTCGGTTAGGGTTGACGCTTCGCCTGTAGTACCGCAGACAACGAGCGCGTTTACGCCCTCATCTATCTGCCAGTCTATAAGTCTGCCGAATTTGTCGTAATTGATCCCATTCTCGTCAAGAGGGGTAATGAGTGCTGTCGCGATTCCCTTGAATACAGTCTTTTTCATTTTTATATCTCCTTAGAAAATCATTTACAATAAATAGAGCAGCCATCACAGATGACTGCCCGTCTATAAATATCCACGTAAAGAAAATACACGTATCATTTATAAATCAGATAGCTCTCCGCGAAAGCGACAGTCTGACAAATCTTATTTTGTCCGACCAGAGCGGACGTGTGCCTTCGTCCCTCTTCGGCGTCTGCACCTTTCACAAAAACCATAGACCTTGCACTTGACCCTTGGGCTAATGCTACTGATTACACAACGCGCCTCTATCATGTTTAATTGAATGATAGCATAAATTTGCCCGTTTGTCAACGGGAATTTACAAAAATATAGCGTTTTACGCCTATTTTTTCAAACTTTCACCCTTTTATGCGTGATATGCTTCGGCTTTGGAGCCGTTTTGTGCGTCTTTGCGCTTACCCCCGAGCGTTACGGTGTACTTTTCAAGCAGTGTACACGGGTGGTACGACAGCTTTGACTTTCTGAGCCCCTCGTCGCCTGCGTCGTCCTCGCGGTTGACATATGTTACGCCGTCGATAAACGTGCGTGCAAAGCCCGACGCTATCATCTGAAACGAGCCGCGTATGCTCGCGTCAGCCTTTTCGATATGCTCGTAAAGCGTGTCACCCACCCGCTCGCCCATAGCGAACGCCGCGACCTTGCCGTCTGCGTAAAGAACGAGCGTTTCAAAGCCGTACAGATCAAGGTTGTCAAATATCTCCGGCATTATCTCGGCTTCGGCGAGAAAGCTTTCCGCGTACTTGTTCCGCGTTGCGAGATAGTGCTCATAAAACTCCTTCACATCGGGAAGCGTGGTGTTGTCAATGCTCTTGAACTCAAAGTCGGGATAATTTTTCATGAACGCATTGATGTGTCCGCGCTGACCGCTGTAGCGTCTGCCGCGCATGTACGCGAGATCTTCCGCAAGATAGATATAATCGGCAAGATCACGGTCGTATTTTGCATCACATTCGTACAGCTCTTTTAACCGTTCGAGCCTTTCGGCTGTAACAAATCCGATGACAGGCTTTATGCCTGCATCCTCGGCGTGCTCGCAGATGAGCTCAAGCGCAGATTCGCAATTCTTGCCTATAGGCATAGAGAAGATCGTTTCGCCCTCAAACTCACTTTTTATTATAAGTGTGTCGTCTGCTATCGCATAGCTTGTGTTGTAATAGTTGCGCCACATTAGCATTATCCCCGCCGAGCCGCCGTGCTCTTCGAAAAACGGCTTCAATATTTCAAAATCGGCAAGGGTGATCTTTTTAAATTCAAGCATCTTTACACAGTGCATGCCGCAAGCGGAAAATCCCGCCTGCGGCAACATTTCTTTCTATATTATTTGAGTATGAAATGTCTGTCGCTCTTTTTCGTTTCAAAAGTGCATACAGAGCCGTTTCTTTCGACCTTGTACTCGCCGCTCTCGCATACTGCGGTGAACGCGCGTCTGCCCCTGTGGACAAACGCGAACTTGCCGCCCTCGTATACGCTGTAGCTTGTATTAAAGCTGTCAAGTACAGCGACAGGTGACATAAACTTGTCGATGCGTCCGAGCATGGCGATGCCGTTGCTGTCAAAGGGAGAGATTATGAACAGACGGTAGTCGTCGTGATCTTTGAGTGTGTAGGTAAAGCTTTCTCCTCTTTTAAGGATACGCAGCTTGCCTGTGTTGTATTCGTATACCGCGAACTCTTCGCCGTCCAGTCCGACAACATCGTCAGGCGAGATGATTCCGCGTACCGACTTGTTGTTCTTGTCGAGATTGTAGGTCGCGATAACGCCGTACTTTTTGCCCGCACAGGTGTTGAATATCTTAAGCGGACGCTTTGAGGTCTGGGGATCGTCAAAGAGAGAGTCGCGCGTGGGACGTGCGGGTACGTCGCATCTTAAGATGCGTCCGTCATCGTACGCAAGAGGATCGAGGATATCCTTGTTCGAGCGTCCTATCTTGTCGCTGACGTAGATCGGACCGCCGGAGATCGCGCGAAGCAGACTGTTCTTGCCTGCTTGACCGTCGTCTGTCCACCACATATCATAGTCCGGCCAATAGAATTCGCTTTGTATCATAGAGCTGTATACGCACTGAAGTATGTGTGAGATGAACCACTCGCGGTTTTCGGGCTGGAAGTCTCCCGACTGGCGGTTTACGGCGCTTGTGGGACGGTTCCACATGTTCTCGTTTGCCATACACATACAGTTTATCATGTTGTTGTCGAAGTTTGCGCCGACCGAGCCCTCAAGACCTGCGTGAAGCTCGCGTGCCGCAACGCCGATCGGGTAAACACCGGTGTAATTAGAGCGCAAGAAGCTCTGATTGTCGACCTTTACGAAGTCAGCACCGCATTCCTTGAAAAACTTGTGGAACGCATTGTAGAACTTGAACACCTTTTCGCGTTCCATCCTTGGAACAAGTCTGCCGCTGGGGACCATCTCAAGGCAATCTGCAAATTCCTTTGCAAGCTTGCTCTCGGGATCAACGCCCATCCAATATCCTGTGGTGGGATGCCACATACCGACCTTGATGCCGTACTTCTTCATCTCGGTGATGCAGTGCTTGAGACCGTGAGGAAAGCGCTCGTGATCCGCCTCAAAGTCCGAAAGCGCACTTGCGTGCATCTGATGGTACATATTGTTATTCTTGTACGGACGCTTGTTAAGTCCGCGGCACTCCGCCCACATATCGTCGATGATAGCCCACTTTACCGGGATACCCTTGTCAGAAAATTCCTTGCACTTTTCTACACAGCCCTCTTCGTTGACGTTGATGTTCATAGCGTCCCACGAGCACCAGCCGAGATAGTCGAATATTTCGGGATAGCGTCTGTATTCACGTGTATGTAAGCCTGTACCCATAAGCTCAAAGGCGTATTCGGCGGCATCGCGTACCATGCTGTAGGGAGAGTCCTCTCCGTCGTCGATCATGAGAGCGAGCGAATGCTCAACCTTGGAAAGACGGGGATAGTAGCTCGAAAGACCTACGTTGAGTCCGTCCTCGTCGCCGAAGAGCGTACACTTGTATACAGCGTCGCATACGGGGAGTAAAAGCGAAAAACTGCCGTCAGCCTTTTCGTAAATGAAGCCCTGTGTGTCAACAGTCAGCGTTTTCAGATCGCTTGAAAACTCGCTCTTGCACCAATAAGGTCCCCACATATGGTTTGATACATAGCGGACAAGTCCGTCGATTCCGCCTGCCGCAAAGCCGACAGCGTAATCGCTGTTGAAATGCTCGCGGTCCTTGATCGCGTCAACGTAAACGGCGGTGAGCTTGCCGCGCTTCTCGGTCGATATCTTTACAGTGATGTCGCCGTCCGCGCTTGTGTATTCGCCTGCGGTTTTTGTGGGCTCAAGATAGATCTTTGAGCCGTCCCAGCTCTTTGCCCATACCTTTAAGTCTTTGAAAACGTTCATAAAAGTTTACCTCGTTTGAAAATTGATAAGTCGATTTTATTGTTTTCGGTTTTGTGACCCTCAAGAGGGTATGTAAGTCCGACGCTTTTGTATTTTGCACCTGCCATGATGTTGTAGGGAAGAAGCTCGACCTCTGATTCGCCCGCGATCTCGCTTATCGCGCGCAGGTTCTCCTCGGTGTCGGTGATGTCGGGTATCAGCGGTACACGGAATACATGCCGCTTACCGCTTGCTTTGAGTATCTTTGCGTTTTCAAGTATTACCGCGTTGTCAACGCCTGTGTACTTCTTGTGCATACCGCTATCGGCGAGCTTTAGATCCATCATTATGTAATCGGTGTTGGAGATGACCTCGGAGAACACCTCGCTTTTGGCAAAGCCGCTTGTCTGTATCGCGCGGTGAAGCTCGCTTGTACGTCTGAGCAGATCGAGAGTGAACTCGTATTGCATGAGCGGCTCGCCGCCGGATATGGTGACACCGCCGCCTGACATACGCAAAAAGTCCTTGCCGCGCAACACTTTTGCGGCAACATCGGCGGAATCCATCTCCTTGCCTGTAAGCGAGATGAGACCGAGCGGACAGGCGAAAAGACAGCGCCCGTATTTTTTGCAGATATCATGCGCGCAGGGATTATAGCATCTGCCGCAGTGTGTGCACTGATTCTCTTTGACCATGAGCTGAGGATAAGGAGAGAGCCCCTCGGGGTTGTGACACCATTTGCACCTGAGCGGACAGCCCTTGAGAAAGACGGTAGTCCGTACGCCGGGTCCGTCGTGGACAGAAAATTCTTTTATATCAAAAATTGTACCGAGCATTTTTTATCCAACCGTTTATTATAAATTCTGTACGAATGATAACATATTTAAAGGCTTAAGTCAAGAGAGTTCTGTAAACATTCGTATTAATAGTGAACATTTTATCGAATTTTGGCTCGTATAAAGGAAATGTGCGTTTTTACTGCGTTGATACATCGTCAAACAGATGTATTTGATCACGAAAGAGAAGATAAAATTTATAAAAGATATTGACAAACAAAAAAGAATGCGCTATCATTTATGCATAAAAGTTTAAAACATATTTGCGTGAGTCGGTCGAGCCCTGCGTTTACTGCGAAAATGCGTATGACACATCGACAGCACAACGACCTACGACCGAGGAGAAAAGCTTATTGTGTAACTACCGACAAGCATCAGAACCCGGTAAAGAAGACGTACACAAACGCGACAGACGCAGGAACAGTTCTTGTGCAAGCGTAGGAGGGCACTGAAATGAAATATTATGCTGTTGTGATAATTATAGCAGTATTTGCAGTTTTGCTTATTTGTTTGTTCCCGAGACAAATGATAAGCATTGATACAAACGAAAGCTTTTATTCGGACTATAGCGTAAAAGGCGATAAGGTTTACATATATTGCACTGTCTTTATAAAAAACAACAGTCAAAACGAAAAGAATGTCATGCTTAATGCTTTGTTCGATAATGATGTAGAAACAGGATTGCTCAAGGAGTCTGTTTTGAAAGGATATGATATAGATCGTCAAACAGAGGTATTTGAATTGATCAAAGGTGTTAATAAATTGGAAGTAGTATTTATAGGAGAATTTGCCGGAACAGCTCAAAAGCACGACAGGCTATTACCGCAAATCAAGATAATTGAGCAGTAAAACGCGTTCCCCCCGACGGCTGATGCTGTCGGGTTCTTTTATGTTGATAAATCTGTGCGTGAATACGGTTGCATACAAATTATTATAATAACTCATTTAATCTCTTGACTTTATGTGTAAAATATGGTATTATAACAATGTATATGATTTTTTGTTGCTTTGTCGGTTTTATTTGTCTGAATGTCTGCAGAAACCGTAGGGGGTAACACTATGAATAAAGCAAAGATCGTCCGCGTGATATGCAACATATTGATCGCCGTTCTTTTGCTTGGTTTTGTCATCTCATTGCTCTGGTATATGACCGATTCGCTTGAAATGATGCCAACCCAGGAGCAAACTGACAAGGCACGCTTATCAGCGGCGCTTTGTATGGCGGTTTTCGGTTTGGCATGTGCCCTTTGTGTCGCTGTCAGAGTGAAATACAGGAAATGTCGGCGTGCCTTGCCGAAACACACAGACTGAGCTTTTTCAAAAAATATAACGCGGAGGACTGTCCGCGTGAAAGGAAACGGTAACTCAAATGAACAAATTACTCCGCACGATAACACTTGCTTTATTTACGGTGATGCTCGCCGCGCTTATGTGCGCTTCTGCTTCCGCCGCGACCACAACTGTGGAAATAGGTTCGGTCGAAGCGACAGAGGGCGATGTCAATGTCAAAGTACCTGTTTATATAAAGGATAATCAGGGTATTATTTCAGTGCTTGCAAAGATCACATATGATGACGCGCTCACTCTTACATCGGTCGAGACAGGCGAGCTTATCACAAACTCGTTCTGCTCGAATGATCCTCTTGATCTCGCGTCAAATCCTTACACCGTGTACCTTTCGGATTCAACGTCGCTTGAAAATGTGACCGACGACGGTGTACTCGTTTACCTGTATTTCTCGCTTGACGAGACTGCTGTTGCAGGAGATGAGCTTGTCATCACCGCACACGACGGACTTGCTTACGACGCAAATGTCGCAAAGGTCTCGCTTGCTTACACCGATGGTAAGGTCACTGTTCTTCCCGGAACTTACACAGTTACCTTCAATGATTGGGACGGAAGTCCTATTTCGGAGATCAATGTGAAAAAGGGCGAGGCGGCGACAGCTCCCGCAGACCCCACGCGTGCCGACGCCGACGGTGTCGGATACATCTTCTCGGGCTGGGACACAGCGTTTGACAATGTTACGAGCGATATAACGGTAACGGCGAAGTATACATCGTTTATATACGGCGACGTTGACAATGACGGCTCGTTCAACACTGCCGACGGCGTTGTGCTTCCGCGCAACCTTGCAAAGTGGCAGGGATACGAAGACTCCGCTATCAATATGAATGCGGCGGACTTGAACAAGGACGGCGTTGTCGATACCACAGACAGCGTAATACTTGCGCGCAGTCTTGCAAAGTGGCAGGGATACATTGACCTTCCTTATGTTGCTTAAGACCTAATTTAATATGCGGCGCCGCTTGCGCGGCGCCGATTTTGCCGCAATGGAGGTGTGATAAATATGGATTTCACATACGAAGAAAAAAGCACCGGTCTCACACTTGAGACATACGAATGGGATCATGTCTGGTTCGAGCATGCGCCCGACAATACGAAAAAACGCGTATTGCTTATCGGTGACTCTATCACCTGCGGTACAAAACCGGTCATAAACAATATCGCGCACGGCGAGTTTTACGCCGATCTGCTCGGTACGTCCAAGGCGCTTGACAATCCGAACTTTATATCTGCCATCGACTATGTTGTATCACAGGAGCAAAGGCTTGATGCCATACAGTTCAACAACGGTCTGCACGGCTGGCATCTTGATGCAAAAGCATACGAGGAGAATTACAGGCGCGTGATCGCTCATATAATTGAAAAGTGCCCCGGCGTGAGAGTGGTGATCGCTCTTACAACACCGGTCAGAGTACAGGGACAGCTTGAAAAGTTCGCGCCGCGTACCGAGATCGTAAAAGAGAGAAACGAAGCGGCGAAAAAGATAGCGAGCGAATTTTCTCTTGACGTGACCGACCTTTATTCGGCCGTCGCCGACCGCCACGAGCTTTGGTGCGATGACGCGGTACACTTCCTTGATGAAGGATATACCGTTATCGCCGAAACATGTATTAAAAATTTAAGATTCTGAATATGAACACATACACAAGAGAAACACATACGGTTGAAGAGACCGAGGCGGCGGGATACGAGCTCGCAAAGCTCTGCCTTGAAAACGGCAAAGGCTTTGTGGCGATGTACGGTGATCTTGGCGCGGGTAAGACCGCGTTCGTGCGCGGCATGGCAAGGCTTGCCGCACCCGGATCGGCTGTCACGAGCCCGACCTACTCGATCGTTAACGAATACACGCCCGCGGGCGGTAAGTCTCCAACGCTATTTCACTTTGACATGTACAGGGTGAGCGATTGGGACGATCTCGATTCTATAGATTTTGACTCCTACTTTAAGCGCGGCGCGCTTATCGTTACCGAGTGGAGCGAGAATATCGGCTTTGCGCTTCCCGCGCGTCATGTAAGGGTCGATATCGAAAAGCTCGGAGAGCTTACGCGCCGTATCAGCGTAAAAGAGGTGGAGCTTACATGAAGATACTTGCGATAGACTCAAGTGCGCTGTGTGCAAGCGTCGCACTTTGCGACGGTGAGCGCAGGCTTTCCGAGTCATTTATAAATACGACAAATACTCACAGCGAAACGCTTTTGCCTATGGTGAAAACGGTATTGGAACAGGCGAAAATGCACATTGAGGACGTTGAAGCGCTTGCGTGTACGGTAGGACCGGGCTCGTTTACGGGTGTGCGTATCGGAGTCGCCCTTGTCAAGGGGCTGGCGGCAGGCAGGGGCATCCCCTGCATAGGCGTATCAACTCTTGAGGCGACGGCAGAGGCGGCGCGAACTCTTAAGGGACTTATCGTGCCTGTTACCGACGCGCGCAGATGCGGACTTTACAACGCGGTCTTTGAAAGCGACGGCAGTACGCTCACGCGTCTTACGCCCGACAAGCTCGATCTCCCCGATGAGCTGGCACGTGAGACCGAAGTGCTTGCGAAAGAGAAGCGCTTAAACGTGTATTTCGTCGGCGACGGCTACGACAGAGTGCGCCCGCTGTCCAAAAGCGCGCGTATCAAGGATACGCCCGAGCTGTTGAAGCTTGTAAGCGCGTACAGCACGGCACAGACGGCTGACCGCGTGTACAAGCAGGCAAAAGACAGATCGGTCTTTACCGACGAGAATCTCGCGGCGGTCTATCTGCGTCCCGCTCAGGCGGAGCGCGAACGGCTTGAACGCCTTGCAGGTAAGTGAAAAAACGCAAGAAGCGTACAGATATATTTCCCTAAACGAAAGGATGGGCAAAATTATGAAAAAGATAGCAATAGCGTGTGATCACGGCGGATACGAGCTCAAGCTTGAGATAATAAAGAAGCTTGCAGAGCTTGGGTGCGAATGCGAAGACTTCGGATGCGATTCGACCGAGAGCGTCGACTATCCGATCTACGCCGAAAAGGTGTGCAACGCGATCAATGAAAAGAAGGCCGAGCTTGGCATACTCGTATGCGGCACGGGTATCGGCATGAGCATGGCGGCTAACAAGAAAAAGGGTATCAGAGCGGCGTGCTGTGCCGACACGTTCAGCGCACGCATGACAAGACTTCACAACGACGCCAATATCCTCTGCCTCGGCGGCAGAGTGGTCGGCGCAGGACTTGCTTGTGACATGGTCGAGCTTTTCGTTACGACCGAGTTCATGGGCGGCAGACACGAAAAGCGCATAGCTCTCTTTGATGAAACAAGAGGTTGAACATAAAACGATATTACCACGGAGGTATACCAAAATGACACTTGTAATAATGGCAGCCGGAATGGGCTCGCGCTATGGCGGACTTAAGCAGATCGACCCTGTAACCCCCCACGGCGAATTCATCGTCGACTTCTCGATATTCGATGCTGTAAGAGCAGGAGTTGACAAGGTAGTATTCATCATCAAGCGTGAAAACTACGAGATATTCAAGGAGACTGTCGGAAGCAGGATCGAGGGAAGCGTTAAGGTCGAATACGTTTTCCAGGATATGGACGCGCTTCCTGCAGGCAGAACTATTCCCGAGGGACGTGTTAAGCCCTGGGGTACGGGCCACGCGGTGCTTTGCTGCCGTGACACCGTAAAGGAAAACTTCATCGTGATCAACGCCGACGACTTCTACGGCGCGGACGCTTACAAGCGCCTTGCCGACTTTCTTAAGGACGCGAAGGCTGATGAAAATAAGGCGCATTTCGCTATGGTCGGATACGTTCTTGAGAACACGATCACCGAAAACGGAAGCGTGGCGAGAGGCGTATGCGAGTGCGAGAACGGACTTCTCACACAGGTGACCGAGCGCACAAAGATACAGGAAAACGACGGTGTCGTTCAGTATCTCGAGGACGACACATGGCACGACCTTGACCGCAAGACCACTGTGTCGATGAATTTCTGGGGCTTTACACCCGAGATATTCGATATGCTTTCGCATGACTTCGACGCTTTCCTTGACGACATTGACGCAGGCCGCGCCGACAAGCTCAAGGGTGAGTTCTTCCTTCCTTTTGTTGTGGCACGTGCTATCAAGGACGGCAAGTGCGATGCGAGAGTGCTTGAGACCGACGCGAAGTGGTACGGCGTTACATATCACGACGACAAGCCTGTGCTTGAGGCATTTATAAGACAGTCGGTAGCCGACGGAGAATATCCGGACGGACTTTGGAACAAGTAATAAAACAAACAGATCATACACGCCGCACACCGCGGCAGAACGGAGACAATCATGGCAATACTCGTAACAGGCGGAGCCGGCTTTATCGGCTCACACACAGCGGTCGAGCTTCTTAATGACAACCGCGAGATCGTAATACTTGACAACTTCTGCAACTCCAAGCCGGTAGTGCTTGACAGGATCAGACAGATCACCGGCAAGGATTTCAAATTCTATGAAGCAGACCTTCTTGACAAGGAAGCTTGCGAACGCGTTTTCAAGGAGAACAACATCGAGTCTGCGATCCATTTCGCAGGACTCAAGGCTGTCGGCGAAAGCGTTGAAAAGCCCCTGCTTTATTATCACAATAACCTCACATCTACCTTCAATCTCTGCGAGCTTATGAGCAAGTACGGTGCGAAGAAGATCGTGTTCTCGTCCTCGGCTACAGTATACGGCAAGCCCGAAAGCGTGCCGATCAGAGAGGATTTCCCGCTATCGACGACCAACCCTTACGGCGAAACAAAGCTCATGATCGAGCGCATCCTCAAGGATCTCTGTGTTGCAGACAAGGAATGGCGCGTTGCCATACTCCGTTACTTCAATCCGATCGGAGCTCACGAAAGCGGACTTATCGGAGAAGACCCCTGCGGTATCCCGAACAATCTGCTTCCGTACGTAGCGCAGGTCGCTATCGGTAAGCGCGAGTGCCTCAGCGTATTCGGTAACGACTACAACACGCACGACGGCACAGGCGTTCGTGACTACATCCACGTGGTAGATCTTGCAAACGCGCACCTCAAGGCGCTTGATAAGCTCAACACCCTCGAGGGAATCGACTATTACAACGTAGGTACGGGTAACGGTTATTCGGTACTCGATATCGTCAACGCATACGAAAAGGCTACAGGCCTTAAGGTCAACTATAAGATAGCTCCCCGCCGTCCCGGCGATATCGACGAGTGCTACGCCGATCCCGAAAAGGCGTACCGCGAGCTTGGCTGGTCGGCTAAGCGCGGCATTGAAGAAATGTGCCGCGACAGCGCTAACTGGCAGTCAAAGAATCCCAACGGCTACGGGGAATAAAGTTGTTGTTACGCGATTGTTGGGGCTTTTCGAGGGGGGTGCTTTTGCAAAAGCTCCCCCTCGGACTCCCCCCGCAAAAACTTTTGAGGCTTGGGTTCAATGAATTTTTACGTCCTCACCATGTGTGAAGCGGATAAAAGCGTTTATTTTGCATCAAATCCGCGCTCTGCTACAACTTGACTCTATCCGCGTTCCTTACTTGGACCCCTGTAGTCCAAGCGGAACACTTGTATGAAATTTTAAGTAACAAACGCAAATGCAGATAAAAAACAGGTACGCACCCCTAAAACTACAAGAAAAGAGGAAAACATCATGACATTCGAAAAGACACTGTTCGGAAAGCTCCCCTGCGGTGCAGAGGTCTATGCATACACCTTTACCAACAACAGCGGAGCATCGGTAACTATATTAAACTACGGCGGAATCATAAATAAGCTCATTATGCCCGACCGCGACGGCAAGCTTGCAGATGTTATCTGCGGCTTTGACGAGATCGAGGGCTATCTCGAGAGCGACGGCTATCAGGGCGCGCTCATCGGACGTTACGGCAACCGTATCGCAAACGGCAAGTTCACACTTAATGGCAAGGAGTACACACTCCCTCTAAACGACAATGGCAAAAAGACTCTCCACGGCGGTAATGTCGGCTTCGATAAGAAGATCTGGGATACAACTCCTTTCCTTGAAGCTGATAACGGCGGACTTGTAATGAAGCTCGTAAGCCCCGACGGTGAGGAAGGCTTCCCCGGATGCCTTACGGTAACCGTTACATATACGTTCAGAGAAGATAACTCCATTGCTATCCGCTACGAGGCACAAACAGACGCCGACACGGTGTTAAATCTCACGAACCACACATATTTCAACCTCTGCGGTTATGATTTCGGCACAAACTATACAAACTATATGAAGATCGACGCCGACTACATCCTCGAGGTCGACGAGCTTCTTATTCCTACAGGCAAGAAGTACCCGGTCGAAGGAACTCCCTTTGATTTCAGAACTGCAAAGAAGATCGGCGATGACATCGACGATACAAGCGACAAGCAGATCGAGCTCGGCGGCGGCTACGACCACCATTACGTATTCAACAACGTAGACGGCACTGTAAAGAAGCTCTGCGAGGTATACGCAGAGGAAACAGGCAGAGTTATGAGCGTTTACACCAACCAGCCCGGTGTACAGTTCTATTCGGGCAACTTCCTTTCTCATCCGCACCCGTTCAAGGGCGGCTTCAAGCAGGTAAAGCGCGCGGCGTTCTGTCTTGAGACTCAGCACGAGCCCGACGCTCCCAACCATCCCGACTTTACCTCCACCGTATTAAAGCCCGGAGAAAAGTACGATTACACCACAGTATACGCATTCTCAGTAAAGTAAGATCATATCAGGGGCGGGGCGCAATGCGCCTCGCTCCGAGATTAACGGAGAAAATATGAGCATAAACACACTCATGCTTCATGCGGGACATGCACACGCACACTCGGATTTTGATATCGTGCACATAATCGGCGACACGCTCACCGATGCGCTGAAAATACTTCCGCTGTTGTTTATAGCCTACCTTATAATAGAGATCGTTGAGCATAAGGCATCGGACAAGCTCAGGCGTATGCTTTCGAGCAAGTACGCGGGTGTTCCCGGCGGTGCGCTTTTCGGACTTTTTCCCGAGTGCGGATTTTCGGTGGCGGCGTCAAATCTTTATGCGGAAAAGCTTATAAGCGCGGGCACTCTTGCCGCTGTCTTTATAGCGACATCGGACGAGGCTCTGCCGATAATACTGTCGATGCCCGAAACCGCAGGGTACTTTCTGCCCCTGCTTTTACTCAAGCTCGGTCTTGCAATAATCGCGGGATACTTACTTGACGGTGTATTGCATATCATAAAGCGAAAAAAACACGAAAACGAGCATGAGCACAGCCATGCCCATGGCGAGCATGTGCATGAGGCGGGCGAGCATCATCACTGCTCGTACTGCGATTCGAACCGCGGCATACTTAAAAATTCGCTTAGTCGTACGCTTACGACCGCGCTTTTCATAATTGCGACTGTATTTATCTTCAACTGTATCGTAGCTTTGATCGGCGAAGAGAATATTGAGAACGCGATGGCGGCGGTGAAGTATCTGCAGCCCTTTGTGACAGCTCTTCTCGGACTTATCCCGAGCTGTGCGGTCAGCGTTATGCTTGCCGGACTTTTTGCCGAGGGTGCTATATCCTTCGGTGCGCTTGTCGCGGGACTATGCGCGGGCGCGGGCGCCGGTATAGCGGTGCTTGTAAGATCCTGCAAGAATATAAAAAAGAGTCTGTTTATAGTCGGCTACGTGTGGCTTTTCAGTGCGCTTGCCGGCGTAGTAATATCAATATTAGCGTAAATTTGCGGAGACACAGATGCTTGAAAAACTGAAACAGGTCAAGGCGAGATATGAAAATATCTCACTTGAGATATCGAACCCGGAGATCATAAGCGACCCCGAAAAGTACAAAACACTCATGCGTGAGCATAAGCAGCTCACGCCCGTGGTCGAAAAATATAATGAATATATAAGATGCGAAAGCGACATGAACGGAGCACTTGAGCTGTTAGAGGACAAGGACGCCGACGCCGATATGCGCGAGCTCGCGAGCGAGGAGTATTATGAGCTCAAGGACAGGCTTTCCGAGCTTTATTCCGAGCTTCGTGTACTGCTTTTGCCGAGAGACCCGAACGATGACAAAAATGTTATCGTCGAGATACGCGGCGGTGCGGGCGGTGAGGAGGCGGCGCTTTTTGCGGCTGTGCTTTACCGTATGTACACGATGTACGCGCAAAAAGCGGGATTTAAGACCGAGCTGCTCTCGGTCAACGAGACCGGACTCGGCGGATACAAGGAGATATCCTTCTCTCTTTCGGGTGAGGGCGCATACTCACGCCTCAAATTCGAAAGCGGTGTACACAGGGTACAGCGTGTACCCGAGACCGAGTCATCGGGCAGGATACACACATCAACGGCTACGGTGGCGGTGCTTCCCGAGGCAGAAGAGGTCGAGGTCGAGATAAATCCGACCGACCTTGAGATAGAGACCTGCAAATCGAGCGGTGCGGGCGGTCAGCACGTAAACAAGACCGAGTCAGCGATACGCATCATTCACAAGCCGACAGGTATCGTCGTCGAGTGTCAGGACGAGCGAAGCCAGCACAAGAACCGTGACAAGGCGATGAAGATCCTGCGTACGCGTCTTTACGATATTGCACAAAAGGAGCAAAGCGACAAGATCGCGGGTGAAAGAAAGAGCCAGGTCGGAACAGGCGACCGAAGTGAACGTATACGTACGTATAATTTCCCGCAGGGACGCGTTACCGACCACAGGATCGGACTTACGCTCCATTCAATAGAAACATTTATAAACGGCGATATAGACGACATGATCAAAGCGCTTATCAGTGCCGATACCGCCGAAAAGTTAAAAGGCAGTGAAACCGAATGATTACCGAAACAGCAGTGCTTACTGCGAACAATGAAGAAAACGAAAAAATACTGTCCCGTGCGGCAGAAATAATACGATCGGGCGGACTTGTGGCGTTTCCGACCGAGACCGTGTACGGCCTCGGAGCGAGCGCGCTTGATGCAGACGCCGCCGCGAAGATATATGCGGCAAAGGGAAGACCGAGCGACAATCCTCTTATAATCCACCTTGCCAAAGCGTCCGACGCGGCAAAGTACGCGTACGTGACCGATGCATACGAAAAGCTCGCAGGCGCGTTTATGCCGGGCCCGCTGACAGTTATTATGAAAAAAAAGGAGAATATCCCCGACACTGTTACGGGCGGACTTGACAGTGTTGCTGTGCGTGTGCCGTCAAACCCGGCCGCGCGTAGGCTCATCGAGCTCGCGGGCGTGCCGATAGCCGCACCGAGCGCGAACCTGTCGGGTAAGCCCAGTCCCACAAGCGCGGCTCATGTTACAGAAGACCTTAACGGCAGAGTTGACATGATAATCGACGGCGGAAGTACGCAGATAGGACTTGAATCGACTATAATCAAGCTCGATTGTGAAAAGCCGACCCTGCTTAGACCGGGCAGAGTTACTCTTGAACAGCTTACAGACCTCTTTGGCGAAGTTGCTCTTGACAAAGCGGTAACTCAAAAGCTTACCTTCGGCGAACGTCCCCTCGCGCCGGGTATGAAGTACCGTCACTACGCGCCCAGCGCCCCGCTGACCCTTGTAGACGGCACTGACGAGGATTTTATTGGCTACGTGATCGGAAAGAGCGGCGACGGTGTTGCCGTCATAGCCTGCGATGAGGATAAAGAACGGTTGATAAACGCAGGCTTCATGCCCGAAAATGTGCTTACACTCGGCGCAAGAGCCGATGTCGTCTCGCATGCCGCCTCTCTCTTCGCTCTCCTTCGTACCTGCGACGAACGAAACTTCACTAACCTCTACGCAAAGCTACCCGCCCGCGAGGGCTTGTCCCTCGCTTTATACAACCGCATAATCAAGGCGGCTGGGTATAATGTTATTACCGTTACGCGGAAGTAGTGGTTTTTGTGTTGTGTTGGGTTGGAGATTTGTGGTTTTGTGGTTTTTGTGGTTTTTGTGGTTTTTGTGGTTTTTGTGGGGGCGCTTTTTGAGAAAAGCTCCCCCACACCCCCGCAAAAACTTTGAAAGTATGGGTTCAATGAGGTTTATTATCCCCTCACTATATGCAGTCGTTGAATTTGCTTATCTTGCATCAAATCCGCGCTCTGCTACAACTTGACTCTATTCGCGCGGCTTACTCGGACAGCCTGTAGTCCAAGCGCCGCACACAGGCGAAATTCGACATTTAAAGCCTTCTCCAGCGGAGAAGGTGGATTTCGCGTCAGCGAAAGACGGATGAG
>JAFUMW010000140.1 GCA_017482465.1 Clostridia bacterium | reverse complement strand
ATGGGTTCTCTCGTTCATGCGGTGTCATCGAAAGGATGATCGCTTCAACTCGTCCGATCTGCTTTTCATCGATGTTCGCACCCTTAAGATCGGATGCTTTTACACCGGGAACCATGCCTAAAAGCTGGTCAAGCGGTCCCATTTCGCGGATCTTTGAAAACTGATCAAGGAAGTCGGTGAGCGTAAATTTCTGCTCACGCATCTTTTTCTCGAGCTCTTCTGCCTGCTTTTCATCGAAATTCTGTTGAGCCTTTTCGATAAGCGAAAGTACATCGCCCATTCCGAGTATTCTTGATGCCATTCTGTCGGGATGGAAGGGCTCGATCATGTCAAGCTTTTCACCTACGCCGATGAACTTTATAGGCTTGCCTGTTACATGGCGTACAGAAAGTGCGGCACCGCCTCGTGTATCTCCGTCGAGTTTTGTGAGGATAACGCCTGTGATGTCGAGAAGCTCGTTAAAGCTTTGTGCGACGTTTACCGCGTCCTGACCTGTCATGGCGTCGACAACAAGGAGTATTTCCGTGGGCTCGGTAGAAGCCTTTATGTCGCAAAGCTCGTTCATGAGCACCTCGTCAACATGCAAACGGCCGGCGGTATCTATAAACACCATGTCATGTCCGTGGCGCTTAGCGTGTTCAATACCCGCTTTTGCGATCTCGACCGGGCTTACCTTGTCGCCCATCGAGAAAACAGGTATCTCAAGCTGTGCTCCTACGACCTCAAGCTGTTTGATTGCCGCAGGTCTGTATACGTCGCAGGCTACAAGAAGTGGACGTTTGCCCTGCTTTTTGTACATTCCCGCAAGCTTTCCTGCGTGCGTTGTTTTACCCGCACCCTGCAGACCGACCATCATAACTACGGTAGGAGGACGCGAGGAGATCGTTAGCTTTGTGTTTGTCGTACCCATAAGAGCTGTAAGCTCTTCGTTTACGATCTTTACTATCTGCTGTCCGGGCACGAGGCTCTCAAGCACCTCTGCACCTACAGCTCTTTCGGTTACTGCGTTTATAAAGTCCTTGACGACCTTGAAGCTTACGTCCGCTTCGAGAAGTGCAAGCTTTATTTCACGCATACCTTCTTTTACATCTTTTTCGGTCAGCTTGCCTTTTCCCTTGAATTTCTTAAAGGCAGCCGCCATCTTGTCTGCAAGACTTTGAAACATTTATGTTCCCCTTTTATATTTCTGCCAAGCGCTTTACATCGGCGATGAGCGCATCAAAATCCGCGGCGCTGTCGCTTTTTGACTTCATTTGAGTCAGCTTTTTTACGATATCCTCGCAGTTTTCGGATATCTCCTCAAACCTGCCTGCAAGTCCGAGCTTGCTTTCATACTCCAAAAGCTGCTTTTCGGTCTTTTTTACCGTGTCGCGCACACCCTGTCTTGTGATGCCGATCTGTTCGGCCACCTCGGAAAGTGAGAGATCCTCGTTGTAGTATAGATCAAATACATTTTTTCGTTGCTCGGAAAGGAGCTCTCCATAAAAATCAAAGAGAAAACCCAAGCTTAAATCCTTTGTACTCATTATCGCCTCACAAGGTGTAAAGTAAAACGCTTTACACAGTATAGCATAAAGAAACCGCTTTGTCAAGCGGTTTCTTGAATTTTTATCAAATTATTTGTTGCAGATATCGTGTACAGTTTCGCGGATAAGGCTTATAAGATCGGGGTCTGTACCCTTAGGTGCATATGTTGTTTCGCGAATGTCTTTCCCGATGATCGTTTCGTACCATGCCGCCGCAGTCGCGTATCTGCCATAGTCAAGGCTCATGTGAAAACCGTCGCGGCAAAGCGAAAGTCCGCCGTTAAGGTAATCAAACGGCTTTTTGGTACGCAGAGTCTGAATAACGTCGCCGCTTGGAATGATCGGAGAGTCTATTGCCGCCGCGGCAAGCGTGTACGCTTCGCTAAGTCGTGTGTACATAAGAATCTGATCGTTGTTATATGTTGAAAACAATTCGGTTCGATCGAAATCGTGCTCATATGCCCATGTCTTGTGAACATATTGCTTTGCGTTCGGACAAAGCTTTTTAGCGTACTCCGAAAGCGCGGTTATGTGAGGAAAGTATGTATCTTTTATGCCTGAATAATGGCTTTTTTGCTGAAAGGTGACGATGTCCCAGTTTTCAAGCAAAAGGCCTTCTGTGAGCGTTACCATCCTGTCTGTGCCCTCGCCGCGTTTCTGATACTGATATAACACTGTGTCGTCCGCGATCGCTTTTGCATGAAGCTCAAGCGGACAGCCGCCGATATAAAGATTACGCACAAATGCGTTAACGTTTGCCGATTCGCAGATCCTGTCAAGATATGCCGTTGCATCCTGCGAAAAGCTGTTTCCGACTGCGAGGATTTTAATCATTGCCGTTCTCCGATCTTAATAATTAATAACATGTTTATTTTACCACATTATTTTAAAAATGCAATAGTTTTATGAAATTAAAGGTAAAAAAGGGCTGTCCGATCGGACAGCCCAATAAAATCAAGTCGTAAGACTAATTTTTATTTAGAGAGAGAATCTCTTCTTGGAAACTGCGAGAGCACCGAGAGCGATTACAGCAGCGATGATAGCTACTACAGTGTAGTCGCTTGTCTGAGCAGCAGTTGTTGTTGTAGCAGCTTCAGCAGCAGCGTTAGCTGTGTCTGTAGCAGCCTTAGCGGCAGCGTCAGCAGCCTCAGCTTCAGCCTTAGCAGCAGCAGCAGCGGCAGCAGCTTCTTCAGCAGCCTTCTTAACTGCTTCGTCAGCGTCAGCAGCAGCAGCGGCTTCAGCAGCCTTCTTAGCAGCTTCTTCAGCAGCAGCAGCGGCAGCAGCCTTAGCAGCAGCTTCTTCAGCAGCCTTAGCAGCAGCCTCTTCAGCAGCCTTCTTTTCAGCTTCAGCCTTAGCAGCAGCTTCAGCAGCGGCCTTAGCGGCAGCTTCTTCAGCAGCCTTGTCAGCTGCGCTTGTGTCAACAGCAGGAGAGCTTACACCTGCAGTGGTGTAGTCCCAAGCCTTAGCAGCTTCTTCAGTTTCAAAGAAACCGAAACCAGCTATGTAGCAAGCAGCGTCAGGATTTTCGTTGCCTTCGAACATCTGAAGTCTGAACTGACGGATTGTGTTTTCATTCCATGCAGTACCGTCTTCGAAGATCATGTCGGAAAGGTTAACGATAACTTCCTGCCATTCGCCGGCACCGTTTACGATGTCGAATGTCTTGTATGCGCTCTTAAGAACGGATGCACCGAGGGGTGTAACGTCCTTGGAAGCGTGGTACTTGATGTAGGAAATAGCATCAGCTGCATCGTTGTATGCATACTTGATCTTGAGCCAGCTGTTCTTAGTAGCGTCAAGAGAAGGCATGTAGTACTCAGCATTCCACTGATAGTAGTTGAAGTCCATCATAGGAACGAGAGTTGTGCCTTCGGGGTCGATCGAGATCTTAACGCACTCAACACCGTTGTAAGTGGTTCTCTCGAAGAGACATCCGGTCCAATGCTCGTACTGACCGTCGATGGGGTTCCATACGTCAGGCTGTACGAATGCGCCGTGATACTTTGTACCTTCGTCGCCGGGGTACATGATGTCATCAGCAGACCACTGTGTACGACCGCCTGCTAAAGGAGCGTCGTAACCAGCAGCGCCGGTAACGATAGAAGCAGATGTAATGATCATTGTGAGAACGAGAACAAATGCTAAAATTTTGTTTTTCATGGTGAAAAACTCCTTTCAAAATTTTTTGTTGCGGTACGCTGTACCGATACATCGTTATTATAACACATAAGGTATACCTTTTGTCAATAGTTTTTCCAAAATTGTATATTTTTTTGTTGAGGTTTACAAAAAAAAGAAATATTTATGTGCATAACAACAGTGTGTACTATTATGAGGACTGATCTTAGCGCGGTGAAAAGAAAAAGGAAGGAGGTATAAAACTCCTTCCGCCTGTCATAAAAAGGTCAGTCTCTTGATATGACTTCGTTTCTTTCTCTGAATAAGAGAGAAATGCACCAGATGCCGCATAAGCCGACGATTGTGTAAATGATCCTGCTTACCGTGGCTGCCTGACCGCCGCCGATCCAGGCGACAAGGTCGAAGCCGAAAAGTCCGATGCTTCCCCAGTTAAGCGCTCCGATAATGGTAACGATAAGTGCGATTCTGTCGAGCATAATTTTATCCGCTCCTTTTTAATTTTCCATGACACAGCATGGTTTATATCTATTATTTCATCTTTTGACCTTTTTATTCCGAATTCTTGGAAATAAATCGTGTTGCTGTTTTCTATTGACTATTTTGCTTTTAAGCGTTATAATGAAAATAATATATGTGAAAGGAAATTCCGATGAAAATAAACATAATAAAAAGAACGCTTTCATTTTTGATCGCGGGCTTACTGACTCTTTCGCTTATTTCATGCGCGGGGTCGGATACGTCAGAGGACACGCAAAGCGGTATATCAGGAGAGACTGTGTCGGGCAGTACGGAGACGGCTCAGCCGGAAATCCCCGTGAAGACGGACAAGCAGATCTCGGACGAGGCGATAGCCGCTATTCTCGAAAGCGACTTCGGAGGGGACAATGTTATAATTGTTACATCAAACGATGATACCGTGCTTCCCGAAGACACCGTGAATGTTGTCAACAGAAAACGCTATGAGAGGCTTAATGTTCTTGAAAACAAATTTAATTTTACTTTTGTTAGACGAGAACTGACCGATAACGCAATGTACAACGGCGCGAGAAATGCGTACAATTCCGAGCTTTATTATGCCGATCTTATGTACACCTCTCCGTCACAGCTGTACAGATATCAGAGCAACTCTATGGCAGCCAATATCGGTACACTTCCGTTTGTGATGCTTGACGCCCCGTATTTTGACAAGGCGTCCATGGAGCAGGCGAGTGCCGATGGTATGATATATGCGGCGATAGGCGAATCAAATATGAACGCGGATAACCTTGCGGGGGTATTTTTCAACAAGGAGATACTCGTACAGCTTACGGATGAAGATATTTACGGCAGAGTATACGATAAGACCTGGACGCTTGAGTATATGACATTGCTTTCCAAAGCGGCGGCGTATACCGACGGCATAGCGACAGGTCTGCGCGGTACGCTTACCGATCTTACGGCAGACAATTTTATCGACAATATATATTTCTCGGCAAACGGACACAATGTGAGCGCGGGAAGCGGAATGCTTCCTCTGTACACGCCCTTTGATGAGGCAGCACAGCTCTGTGCTGACGGTGTATACGATTTGATGTATAACAAAAACGGGTTTACTCGTGCGAATAATGCGAGGGCACGCTTTGAGGCGGGCGAGTCGCTTTTTCTTGTAACCTCTCTCTCAGAAAAGAACGATATCGCCTATGACAGCTTTAATTGGGGAATACTTCCGCTTCCTCTGTACACAGAGGGCGGCGATTACAGGACGTTTAAGGACAACGCGCTTCCTGTGACCGTTGTACTTTCAAGTACACCGGATCTTACACGAAGCGGTATTCTGCTCGAGGGTGTAAACGCCGCGATGTACGGGTATGTAAAGGAAGCATATTTTGACGAGTGTATGTATGAGATAGTGCGCGATAACGATACGCTCAATATGATAGATATTATCATTGACGGCGCGCAGGCAAGCTTTGCTCATATGTTCGGTGCGGGTACGGCAAATCTTGACGATTGCACCTATCTTGCAGTACGCAATACGGTTAAGACCGCACGCAACCTTGAGTATTATAACAACAGAGGCACGCAGATAAACGAGCTTCTTACAGAAGAATTTGACAGATAAGACAAAAAGCTTGCATCCGAGGATGCAAGCTTTTTTATGTGTTTATTTCACTTCGGCTTTTTTGTCGTTTCCGAATTTCTTCTTGACCTTTTTCCATGCATGCATTGCAAGCGCGGCGGCGATAACACCGTAAGACAAGAACATTCTGATGTACTCACTGATCGCTGAGTCGCCAACAAGCTTTGTAGCGGCAAGAGGAGCAACAACGAAGAGGGTGTGGAAGAGTATAACACCTATTACAGCCTGCTTGTTGTTGGCTTTCTGTACGCTCGCACCGCCGACAAGAAGGGCGGCGATCGAGTATAGACCGACGTTTGTCTGCTGTTGGATCGTATTGAACGTACCGAGGTTCTGAAGGAATATGAGCTGACCCCATGCAGCGAGAACGGTGGATACGCATACCGCGATAATTCTCGTACGGTTTACGTTGATACCCGCCGAGGTCGCAACTGCACGGTTCTGTCCGACTGTTCTCATATCCTGACCGAGCTTAGTTGAAAGCAACCAGTTGTTGATCGCACAGAATACGAATATCATAGCATATGTGCAAGCAGGGATGCGAACACTTGCGGTAACAGCGTTGACCGCGGGTATCATAGCCAGCACAATGATAAGCACCATGGCGATCATACCTGCAAGCGGACGTGTAAAACTCTTTTTGCTTATCAGAGCTTGTACGAGCTTGACCGCGAATACGATAGCGGCAACGACACCGAACAAGAAGATAGCGTCCGAAAGAAGAAGTCTTGTCTGTCCGTAAAGGTTATCCAGCTTGTAGCATACAGGAGCGAGCTTGTTTACTATTGCGGGAACGCCCGTTCCGTTTGCGATCGCTGTTTCAAGTGTTGTAACAACGCTTGTTACGGCGAATGATACACCGCCGAGCACAGCCGCGATAACTATACCGACGATGCGCTTTGTAAGTCCGAGCGCCTGCTTTTTCACAGACTTGTAAATGATTATCGCTATCTGAGCTATCACAAAGATCACCGCGGCTACGGTAACGACCTCAAGAAGGCTGATATCGTCCAGTGAATACTTGAGCGAGCCTGTGAGGTCAAACGCGTTCTTGAGACCGAAGCCTCTGGGTAAGAGGTTGGGGTCGTCAAACGGAATAACACCGCCTATTATGTAAAGCACGAAGAGCTTGTAAAGTCCGTCCGCGAAGTATCCGAGCACAAGACCTGTGATCATTTCCGAGCCCTTGGTCTTGTTGTATAGGATACCTACGAGTATACCGAAGATTATCGCAAGAGGTGTTGCGATAAGAGCTGTGAGCATAAAGCCCGTGATACCGGTGAAGCCCCAGTGTACTACCCAGAATATCGCTATCTGAGAAGCTATCGCACCGACAACGATACCAAAGTTAAGTCCGAGACCTGCAAGTACGGGGATGATAAGCGAAAGCACGAGGCAGGCGTTTCTTCCCAGACGTGTGAAGAGCTCGCCTGAAACGTATGATACGTTTACCTCGGAGTAGCTTATACAGAAAATACAAAGTACGGCGAAAAGGATAAGCACCTTGTTTTCAAAAAGAATACTGCCGACATTTGAAAGAAGCTTCTTATTCTTCACTTGAAACACCTCCCTTTGCCTTGGTGAGAGCGTAGAGGATCACGCCGTTCTGGATTATCTGACGCATTGTATCCGAAATGTCCGTGCCCTGAAGCATAACATTTGAAAGAGGAGGCGTCATGATGATAAGTCCCTGGAATAAGAACGTACCTATTATAACGTGGCTTATCTTCGCCTTTCTCGTGGTGGCGCCGCCTATAAGTACAGCGGCAACGCACTGGAATCCCATTGAGAGAGGCGCTGTGTATGCCTGGATAAATCCGTAACCCTGAGCGTAGATGATGATACCGATAGCACCAAGAGCTGTCGAGAGCGCGATTCCGCGTATTCTCATCTTGTCAACATTGATGCCGCTTGCGCGTGCAAACTGAGGGTTGCTTCCGGCTGCGGTTATAGCCTTACCTGTTTTTGTCTTCATGTATATAAATACAAGGAAGCACATTAAAAGAACGAATACGATAAGTCCTGTGGGTATGTATATACCTGCGGTAACACCTTCCTTTGCGAAAAGTGTGAATCCGCCCGCGTCGTAGAGTACAGAACCGAATGAGGTGTTGAGGTTTATCTGGTTACGAACACCCTTACCTCCGAGCGCCCACTTGATGATACCGCTTGTAAACGGTGCGGTGAACCATACTATACTCATAAGGTAGATGGCTGAGTAACCGACATATGTTGTAACGGTCATTTCATCGCCCTTAACGCGGTTTAAGAGCATACCGTAAAGTACACCTACAAACCATGCGATAACAGCGCCTACTATGATAGCGAAAATGATCGAAGCCCACGGTCCGAAACCGGGGAGTATTGCGTCGACCTTTACTGCGATGTCAAATTCGATAGCAAGAAGTCCGCTGAGGATACCGCAGACGATACCGAGGCTTACGCCGAAGTTAGGTCCGACTCCGCACTGTATAGAGGGAACCATTGCAAGAGCAAGTATGCCCCACATACCCCAATACTTTATAACACTTCCGAGATATGAAAGAACATCAAGCTTATAAACGCCCATAAGAGCGACGATGAGCAAGAAGAACGCAAGTATGATAAGACGGGGAAGATTTACGTTTTTCATTGCGCTTTTTAGCTTTTCCATTATTCTTCACCCCCTGCTTTACTTCCGGACATGGCAAGACCGTACTTGGCATCCGAAGCATCGGGTGCAAGCATAGCGGTAAGCTTGCCGTCGGATACGATCGCGATCCTGTCGCTGAGACTGCGAAGCTCATTAAGCTCGGAGCTTACAACAATGATCGTAAGTCCGGTCTCGCGGTTGAGTTTTACGAGAAGCTCAAGCACGAGCTTCTTTGCACCGATGTCTATGCCTCGTGTCGGTTCTGAAACTATAAGAAGCTTCGGAGCAAGCGCGAGAGCACGGGCAAGACATACCTTTTGTTGGTTACCGCCGGAAAGACGTCCGACGTACTGCGATGAGCCTGTGCAACGGATATCGAGCTTCTGTATCATGTCATCGGCAAACGCTTTTGCCGCCTTTGCGTCGAATATTTTCAGAGGACCGAACTTGTGGAGAAAGTCCTCCTTTACCTGCATAGCCGAGAATACGATATTCTGCTCGATCGTTTCTTCGAGCAACAGACCTACACCGCGTCTGTCCTCGGATACGAACGCGATACCCTTATTGAGCGCGTCGCCGAGCTTGTTCGGGTTGATCTTTTCACCGTCGAATACGATCTCGCCGGCGGCTTCGTAAAGACCGAGTATACCGTTTGGGATACCGACCTTACCCTGACCTGCGAGTCCGCCGATGCCGAGTATCTCGCCGCGGCGTACATCAAGATCGATACCATGTACCTTTTCACCGGGCATATCAACGTAATAATCGCGTAAAGAGAGGATAATGTCGTTATCATCAAGCGTTCTGTTGTCAACAGTGTCTTCAACGAGCTTTTCTACCTTACGTCCGATCATGAGCTCAGCGATCCTTGCAGCTGTTGTGTCCTTTGTTATAAGACGTTCAACGAGAGTACCGTCTCTGAGCACGGTCATGCTGTCGGTAACGTTCATTACCTCGTCTATTCTGTGTGTAATGAAGATGATAGCTATACCTTTTGCCGCGATAGTACGCATTGCATCAAGAAGCCTGTCAGCTTCGCTTTCTGTGAGAACGGCTGTAGGCTCATCGAAAATAAGTATCTGCATACCGCTCTTGTCTATTTCGCGGGCGATCTCTATAAACTGCATATAGCCTACGGGAAGTCCGCGCACCATTGTGTCCTCGCTGATATCGAGTCCGATGGTGTCAAGAGCTGTACGCGCATCGGCAGCCATTGATCTTTTGTCAAGAGCTTCAAGCTTTTTTCCGAATATTGAGCTTGCAATGGTCGGTGTGGTGATCTCTCTGCCGACCTTGATGTTTTCTGTAACGGTGAAGCCCGGAATGAGCATAAACTCCTGATGTACCATTCCGATACCGAGCTCCATTGCCTTCTGAGGAGAGTCGATATTGACCTGTTCGCCGTTTACCTCGATAACACCCTTAAATCCGCCGGTATTATGTATTACCGGCATGCCGAAGAGAATATTCATAAGAGTAGACTTTCCGGCACCGTTTTCGCCCATAAGAGCATGTATCTCACCCGGGGCGATGTACAGATCAACGCCCTTTAATACCTTGTTGCCGTAATACTCTTTTTCGATCCCCTTCATGCTTAACACATAAGGTTTATCCATTTTGAGTTTTTCCTTTCATATGAACTTGAGCTCCACGCTGCAAGAATCTCCCTGCCGCCGTAAGCGACACGGACATTGCTGCAGCGCGAAATATTATAAAGCTGAGAAATGCCCGCCGATTTGCACTGCAGATCAGCGGGCATTTTCGACCTAACCGATATTATTTATTTAACCGAATAGTGTTTATATTAGAAATCGTAGAAGGGGCAGAGGAGCATATAGAAGTTTTCGATAGTTGTTTCGCCGTCTACATACTTGGAAATTGTCATTTCCTCGCCGCCGATAGCCTTGAGGCAGTCAAAGAATACTGCTTCATCAAGCTTGCCTTCTGTCTGACCTTCGCAGTACTTGATAGCATAATCAACGCCTGCTTCGATCATAAGCATGTTAACAGGAACGCCCCATGTGGACATTCTGCCGGAGTTGCCGTACTCAGCAACCTTGGATGTGATCTCACCGAGGATATAGTCAACATCGCCCTCGTGACCTTCGGTCGAGATAGCGAATGCGGAGGGATAGCCATGGTAAGGGCTGGGGCAGCACTGCTGCGGGAATATAGCGCCGAGCTCAGCACACTGGAGGATGAGGGGTTCCTGCATCGAGCAGTTTGTGGAGAAGAACGCTGTATCCTTGCCGTACTGGTCAACATAAACCTTGATGTTTTCTGTGATCCAAGCCTGAGCACCTGTTACGCCTGCGTCGCCTGTGGGGTCGGGAGCGGTAGCTTCAACATACTGGATGCCGAGCTCTTCACATCTCTTTTCAAAGAGTTCCTTACGTGCGCCGATGGTAGCGTAGCCGAGGTGACGCTCAAAGGATACGTGAACGAATGTCTTAGCGCCCATCTTGTGAGCCTGGTCGATAATGGTTGTACCCATTGCGATCTCGTCAACGAGCATGCAGATGTCTGCAGCGGAAGCGATAACAGCAGGGTCTTCAGCACATACGCCTGTTACGAAGAGGATGTCGTCACGTGTTTCCTTAACCTTGTTGATAGCAGCTGTAGCACCGGGAACTGCCTGAACGAAAACGATAGCCTTAACGTCAGGGTCAGCAGCCATGTTGGTTACAGTAGCGATAGTCTGCTCTGTTTCGGAAGAGAAGTTGTCGGGATATGTAGCTGTAACGATCATATCGCCGTAAGTTTCCTTCATCTTAAGAGCCGCCTGATACTCTTCCTCACCCTGAGAAACAGTACCTGTGATGATGCCTATCTTATAAGCGGGGGCATCAGAATCTTCTGTGGAATCTTCCGCGGTATCTTCTGCAACGGAGTCGGATACTGTGTCGCTGTCGGAAACAACAGGCTGTTCAGTACCGCCACATGCTACCATCGAAAGGAGCATAAGAACCGAGAGAAGTAATGCAATAATCTTTTTCATGATTTTTCTCCTTAATCAATTATTTGCCCGCATGAAGCGGACACATATCGGTTATTCGGCATACTTTATTTTAACAAAAACTCAGAGTAAATGCAACAGTTTCAGAATAATTCAACTTTTTGCACAAATATTTCGCGGCCTTGTTAAGCAATATTGCCAAAAATATAACGAAGTATGTAAAATCCTGTTCGGACATATCGGTTATACATAAACATACCTACCCGAATTGTTTGGAAAAATGTAAAAAAGTCTGTCAAACAAGACAGACTTTTTTACATTAAATAATATTGCTATAGAATAATGTTCAGCAGAATACCGACCCACCATACCGTGAACATGTGGATACATATGAAAATATATATTATACCGATCCCGCCGCACAGACCTGTTATGAGCCTTTTTATGTTATTACTTTCATACCTTGTAAAATGTTGGAGAGTACCGTCAAATATCATAGGTATAAGTAACAGCGGAAAAAGCTTATAGCTCTTACAGTCTGTTAATATTGCAATGATTATACCAAGGATGTATCCGAATAATATGCCGGTACACCGTGCACACAGCGGAAATTGCCGCGAACCGATAAAAAATGAACGGTCGGTACGCTGATGGCACATAAATGCTATTCCGAGAAATTTTCTGATGTTCAAATCAATACATCATCATGCCTGTTGTCATTCCTGCCAGGCCTATCGCAATAAGTATAGCATATATAATGTAAATGACGACACTTACTATAACGCTTACGAGAGCGCCTTTTCCGGCGGATTTTGCCTTGAGAGGAGTAGAGTCTTTCCATACAAGGTAAAGGATAAGTCCGACGATCGGGATACAAAATCCGAGAAGCGCAAAGCCAAAGCTCTTACCGTCATTAGCTGCAGGTTTGTTCTGTCCGTCGGTGGGAGCACCGCAAGCCGGGCATACTACCGCTTCATCAATTAATTCTTTACCGCATTTGCTGCAATACTTCATAATTTACCTCCGAAGTTGTTGTAGAAAATTGTCGAGTTATGCGACATTGATATTTTACCATGTTTTTGCGATTGTGTCAATAATTTATTTGTATATTCGCAATACATTGTAGAATGTGCACAAAATAAATAAGTACCGCCTATGCAGACGGTACTTAAATTTTAATATTTTCTCCAAACCATTTTATTTACAACACCTGTGTAGCTTTGTATTATTTTCACTACCTTGGTCGAAACATTTTCTTCTGTATAATTAGGAACGGGAATACCGATGTCACCGTTTTCATTCATGGAAACGGCGGTCTCAACAGCCTGCATCAGACCGTTTTCATCAATTCCGGCGAGAATGAAGCATGCTTTGTCAAGCGCTTCGGGACGCTCGGTCGAGGTGCGTATGCACACTGCGGGGAAAGGATGGCCGATCGACGTAAAGAAGCTCGATTCCTCGGGAAGAGTACCGGAGTCGGATACTACTGCATACGCATTCATCTGAAGATGGTTGTAGTCGTGGAAGCCGAGCGGCTCATGGCATATCACGCGACGGTCAAGCTCAAAGCCCGATGCCTCAAGACGCTTTTTGCTTCTCGGATGGCAGGAGTACAGGATCGGCATGTTATATTTTTCCGCCATTTTGTTGATCGCGCCGAAGAGGGAAAGAAAATTCTTTTCGGTGTCGATGTTTTCCTCTCTGTGAGCTGAAAGCAGTATATATTTTTTCGGTTCAAGCTCCAAATGCGTAAGTATATCGCTTGCTTCTATTTCTTTAAGGTTGCTGTGTAGCACCTCTGCCATTGGAGAACCTGTTACATATGTACGCTCCTTAGGCAGCCCGCACTCATGCAAATAACGGCGTGCGTGCTCGGAGTATGCGAGATTTACGTCGGATATGATATCTACTATGCGTCGGTTTGTTTCCTCAGGCAGACATTCGTCTTTGCATCGGTTTCCGGCTTCCATGTGGAATATCGGTATATGCAGTCTCTTTGCCGAAATAGCGGAAAGACACGAATTTGTATCTCCGAGTATCAAAAGCGCGTCCGGCTTGATCTGTGACATGAGCTTGTACGAGCAGTTGATTATATTGCCTACGGTAGCTCCGAGGTCATCGCCGACCGCGTCCATGTATACATCGGGATCGGCAAGCTTCAGATCACGGAAAAATACGCCGTTAAGATTGTAATCGTAGTTTTGTCCCGTGTGAGCAAGCACACAGTCAAAATATTTACGGCACTTGTTTATAACAGCGGCGAGACGGATTATCTCGGGTCGTGTCCCGACGATAATAAGCAACTTCAGTCTGCCGTCGTTTTTGAAGCATATATCGCTGTAATCGAGTTTTATATCCATGACAGATCCTTTCTCAGTCTTTATTAACAGGTTCTCTGAATGTATCGGGCTTTTGCGGGTCGAAGCATTCGTTTGCCCACATAAGAGTTACAAGGTCTTCCGTATCGGAAAGATTGACGATATTGTGTGTGTAACCGGGGAGCATGTGAACCGCTTTTATATTTTCGCCGCTTACCTCAAAATTGAAAATCTCGTCAGTTCCTATTTTCCTTTGCTGTATCAGACCCTTGCCCGATACAACAATGAAAAACTCCCATTTTGTATTGTGCCAGTGCTCACCCTTGGTTATGCCGGGCTTTGATATATTCACGCTGAACTGCCCGCATTTTTCGGTACGCAAAAGCTCGGTAAAGCTGCCGCGGTCATCGGTGTTCATTTTTAATTCAAAGGATATTTTTTCTTTTGGCAGGTATGATAAATAAGTGGAGTAAAGCTTTTTGGCAAAAGAATTGTTTGCTATCTCCGGTATCATGAGTGTTGTGCTCTGACGACTGAAAAGCTCAAGCAGATCAACGATCTCGCCGAGAGTAACTCGGTGAGTTATCGGCACGGAACAGAATCTGCCGTCTTCGGTAAGCACGGTTTTTATGCCGTCAAATTCACAGCGGTGCTCGCGGCCTTCAAGCGCGGCTATCATTTCATCGACCAGGTCGTCTATGTAAAGAAGCTCGAGCTCGGTGCTTCGGTCGTTAACGGTTATCGGGAGAGAACACGCGATATTGTTGCAGAAGGTGGCAACAGCCGAATTGTAATTGGGTCTGCACCACTTGCCGAAAAGATTAGGGAAGCGATACACGAGAACCTTTGCACCTGTCTCTTGTGCATAGTCAAAAAAGAGATCTTCTCCGGCTTTTTTTGATTTTCCGTACTCACCGTCAGCATATCTTCCCATAAGCGTTGCCTGTATCGAGGAAGCAAGCATTACCGGGCATCTGTTATTATGTTTTTTCAAAGTATCAAGAAGCTTCGAAGCAAATCCGAAGTTGCCGCGCATAAAGTCTGCGGGATCTTTGGGGCGGTTCACCCCTGCGAGGTTGAAAACAAAATCAGCATCCCGGCAATATGTATCAAGAAGCTCTTTGGAGGTGTTGATGTCATACTCATAAAGCCTGATATCCGAAAGCATAGTGGTTTTGTCCTTGCCGTCGCGTATGCATTTCAGTCTTTCGCACAGATTCTTGCCGACAAAGCCTGCGGCTCCGCATACAAGTATATTCATATGTCTGTCTCCTTTCCCCGCGAGATCTTGTTTTCAAAATCCTACGAGTTTAAGCTCATCTTTGAACTTATCCGCTTCGCTTTGTGTTGATAGTTTTATACCGTTCGCGTATTTTTTTATTCTGTTGCGCTTGAAAAGCAAAAGATTGAATATGCGTATTATCCAGAATACGGGCAACAGTATCGGTGCTTTTTCGAGATTTGGGTATAATTGCTTCATTTGCGACATAGGGAGAAACACTGCGTGAAAAAGCTTGTACAAAAGCGGAGTCTTTTTAGTGCTGTTTGCCGCCCTCGCGCGGGTTTTATTGTCACTGCTACCGAAAATACCGCTTTCAAAGACGCGAACGGTCATGGCTGTTGTGACCTCGCTTGATTTTTTGTTATTAAACCAAACGTCGAGCATATCGCATATGTTCGTATAAAACTTTTCAAGATCCATCTTGGTGAGCTCGCCTGTGATATAGTTATCATTGAGATCGGAGCATGCATTTTTGATAACGTACAGATCTATAAAGTGTCTTAAACCTATTCCCCCGTTGCGGTAATGCTTGGCAATGTGTACGATAAGGTAAACAAACAGGTCATCGATCGTCATTTTGTGAAGATGCGTTCCGTCTGAGCTGTTTTCAAAAAATCTTAATGTGTTATCATAGTATTCGCTGTACTCCTCAAACGCGTTTCCGATAAGCTTTTTGTGTAGTTCTATCTTAGTGTGCTTTTTTTGCCATACGCATTCGTGTGATGACTCTTTTACAAATGTATAGCCCATTTCCTCGAGCACTTTTGATGCCGAAGCTATCTGCTCCGGATGTATAAGAATATCAGCGTCGCCGACTGTACGCATATCGGGACGGGGATAAAACTCCCTTACCACCAGACCTTTCATCGGCATATAAGCAATGCCAAGACGTTCAAAGGCGGCTGTTGCAAGTGATAGCTGGTAGTCGTTTTCGGCAGACAGCACGGTGCTTTTATACATCTTTCTTTTAAACAGCTCTGCGATTTCTTTGGGCAGCTCTGCTTCGGAGTTTTTTATACCGTAATATATCAGTGTTGTGATTCTATGAGCGCTTGCAAAGGTATATATGTCCTGCCAGTTGATATCTTTCGATAGGATCGCTTTTTCGCCTGTCACAGCGCTTTTTATAAGTTGCAGTATGTTTTTTACGGTGTTGTTCATGATTTTTTGACAGCTTCAAGCTCCTGTCTTATATATTCAAGTGACAGTAGTTTTTGTTTTACTTGTTCCACTGACAAAAGCTCGGTGTTGTGTGAATTGAATTCGGTCAACGGGTTACGTTTTGTGTCGCCTTCGTTGAAGTATTTGTCATAGTTGAGACCGCGTTTATCGCTGGGTACGCGATAGAAATTACCGAGGTCTACAGCGTTTGCACACTCCTCGTTTGTAAGGAGTGTCTCGTACATTTTTTCACCGTGACGGATGCCGATGACCTTGATCTTTGATTTGTCACCGCCGAACAGCTCGCAAACTGCCTCGGCCTGCGTTTGTATCGTACACGCGGGCGCCTTCTGTACGAGAATATCACCGCTTACGCCATGCTCAAAGGCAAACAGCACAAGATCGACAGCCTCGTCAAGAGACATTATAAAACGTGTCATGCTCGGATCGGTCACAGTAATTGGCTGACCGTTTCTTATCTGGTCGATCCAAAGCGGGATTACCGAGCCGCGTGAACACATTACGTTTCCGTAGCGCGTACAGCAGATCTTGGTCTTGTCGGGCGATACGGTGCGTGATTTCGCAACGACTACCTTCTCCATCATCGCCTTTGATGTACCCATCGCATTGACCGGATACGCCGCCTGGTCAGTAGACAGGCAGATAACAGAGCTTACTCCCTCTTCTATCGCCGCGGTAAGCACGTTTTCCGTGCCGAGCACATTGGTCTTTACCGCCTCGACAGGGAAAAATTCGCAAGAGGGGACTTGCTTGAGAGCCGCCGCATGGAAGATATAATCAACGCCGTGAATGGCGTTTTTTACAGACTGAAGATCACGAACATCGCCGATGTAAAACTTGATCTTTTCGGCAACCTCCGGCATTTTTGCCTGGTATTCGTGACGCATGTCATCCTGCTTTTTTTCATCACGCGAGAATATACGTATCTCGCCGATGTCGGTGGCTAAAAAGCGATTGAGCACAGCGTTGCCAAAGCTTCCCGTACCGCCGGTTATCATCAATGTTTTTCCGTTAAAAAGTGACATGACCTACCTCCAGAATATCGGCGATACGTTTGCATGCCAAGCCGTCGCCGTATGGATTGCTAGCCTGTGCCATGGCGTTATACGCTTCTTTGTTTTCAAGCAAGAGCTTGAAGTTTTCGTATATTACCTTTTCATCTGTGCCGACAAGCTTTAGCGTGCCGGCCTTTATTCCCTCGGGACGCTCGGTCGTGTCGCGCATAACGAGTACCGGCTTGCCTAAAGAGGGTGCTTCCTCCTGAATTCCGCCACTGTCTGTTAATATCATGTGGCTGCGTGCAAGGAAATTGTGGAAATCAAGTACCTCGAGCGGCTCGATTATCCTGATGCGGTCGCATCCGCCAAGCTCTTCTTCCGCCGCCTGGCGTACAACAGGATTCATGTGTATCGGATAGAGCGCCTTGATGTCTGGATGCTCGTCCATAACGCGTCTGATCGCACGGAACATATTGTGCATCGGCTCGCCGAGGTTTTCTCTGCGGTGAGCGGTGATGAGGATAAGTCGGCTGTCGCTTGCCCATTCAAGCTCGGGATGCGTGTAATCCTCACGTACTGTAGTCTTGAGAGCGTCGATAGCCGTGTTGCCCGTGATGTAGATAGAGCCTTCGTCCTTGCCCTCCTTGATGAGATTAGACTTTGAAAGCTCGGTGGGAGCAAAGTTGTATTTTGAGATTATCGAAACAGCCTGACGGTTGAATTCCTCGGGGTACGGGCTGTAGATGTTGTAGGTACGCAGACCTGCCTCAACGTGACCGACGGGGATCTGAAGATAGAAGCATGCGAGCGCTGTAACAAAGGTGGTCGATGTGTCGCCGTGAACGAGAACAACGTCGGGCTTGACTTCTTCAAGTACACCCTTGATATTGTTTAATATGTTAGTTGTTATGTCAAATAAGGTTTGCTTGTCCTTCATTATGGAAAGGTCGTAGTCGGGTACTACGTTAAAGGCGTCGAGTACCTGATCAAGCATCTGACGGTGCTGACCGGTAACGCAAACGACCGTGTTTAAGCCCTTGCGTGACTTAAGCTCGTTTACAAGCGGACACATTTTTATCGCTTCGGGACGTGTCCCGAATACAAGCATTACTGTTTTCATTCTTTTTCTCCTGGTATTATTTATGCCTGTTAAAATCAGTCTCTGAAATACAGATCTCTGGTGTATACCTTGTCGATTACATCCTTGATCTGTTCATTGTAGCGGTTTGCTATAATAACATCTGAAATTCGCTTGAACTCGTCAATATCACGAATTACACGATCGCCGTAAAAGGTTTCTTCCTTGAGAGATGGCTCGTATATTACAAGCTCAATGCCCTCGGCGCGTATACGCTTCATAACACCCTGTATCGAACTTTGCCTGAAATTGTCTGATCCGGATTTCATTGTTAATCTGTATACTCCGACAGTTTTCGGCTTTCGGGATATGATCTGTTCGGCGATAAAAGATTTTCTTGTTTTGTTTGCCTCAACGATCGCAGAAATGATGTTTTGCGGTACGTGATCGTAGTTTGCAAGCAACTGCTTTGTATCCTTAGGCAAGCAATAACCGCCGTAGCCAAAGGAGGGATTGTTGTAGTGATCTCCTATTCTCGGATCAAGGCATACACCTTCAATTATTGATCTTGTATCAAGACCGCGAACTGCCGCATATGTGTCAAGCTCGTTAAAGAACGAAACTCTTAAAGCGAGGTATGTGTTTGCAAACAGCTTGACCGCTTCAGCTTCGGTCGGGTTCATGAAGCGAACCTCAATGTCTTTCTTTACTGCCCCTTCAATAAGTAGATTGGCGAAGGTCTCGGCGGCTTTTTTGATACGGATATCATTGTCAGAAAAACCCACTACTATCCTGCTTGGATATAGATTGTCGTACAGTGCCTGGCCCTCACGCAAAAACTCAGGGCTGAAAAGTATATTGTTACAGCTATACTTCTTTCCCACAGATTCGGTGTAACCAACCGGTACGGTTGATTTTATCACCATTACCGCGCCGGGATTTACCGAGAGAACCGTCTCTATCACGTTTTCTACGGCAGACGTGTCAAAATAGTTTTTATCGGGATCATAGTTGGTCGGAGCGGCAATCACAACAAATTCAGCGTCCGTATATGCGCTTTTGGCATCAAGTGTCGCTCTCAGATTTAATTGTTTGTTGGCGAGATAGTCTTGTATCTCCTTGTCTATAATCGGAGATATGCCGTTGTTTATCATATCGACCTTTTCGGGGATGATATCCACTGCGGTCACATCATGATTGACAGCAAGCAATACTGCCATCGAAAGACCGACATACCCAGTGCCGGCTACAGCGATTTTCATACGTTACGCTCCTTTCTTGCAAGTGGTTTATTTTTGAGCAAGGATGATATATAATTCACTGCCTCTGAATATTCCTTGAACCTGAACAGCTTTGCACAGCCAACATATATGATTATGCCTAGTGCAATTTGCAGGATAAATATTACTGCGACGGGTATACTTAATTTGCCTATAGCGGATATGATTATGAACATGACACCGGAAAGCAAAAAGTGTGGTAAAACGTCTGTGATTTGCTCACGGATTTTGTAGCCAAGATGTTTTTTGCCCGGATACATATTCACGAATATAGCAAAGAAGTTTGCAACTAATTCCGAAAGGGCAATAAAGAATACACCTTTTTGAGAGAGGGTTGCTATCGCTATCATTATAATGGCAATAGCTTTTCGTATAATGTCCAAAACAAGGTATTCTGTTGCTTTGCCCGAAGCTTTTAAGTACTGCAAGCTTGACATTGCCAGTGGCTGTATGGCATAGTTAAAACATGATACTTGCAGAAAAATAACACTTTCCATCCATTTTTCCGTTAACAACAGTTTGATAAATGCGGGGGCTACGGCAGCAAAGCCAAACATCATAGGTGTTATAACAAATGCGCTCATTCTGTTAAAACGTCGTGCAAGAGTTTTAAGACTTTCTGTATCATCAACAGTTGCCATAACGGGAAAAAGTGTTGTATTTATAGCGGTAATGATATTTAAAACCAACAGCTTTGGGAAATTGCTTCCCTTACTGTAGAATGCAAGGTCTTCGTTTGAGTATTTGTTCCCGATAACTATGCTTGTAATATCTGAATACACGGTTATAAGCAATCCGGAAATCATCAATTTGTATCCGTACGATAGCATAGGTTTAAGACGCGAAAACGAAAAGTATAATTTAGGTCGCCATTTGGAGGATATGCTAAGGAATACCGTGTTAGTAAAATATGACAATAAGTTTTGGGACACCAATGCCCATACGCCGAACCCATGATATGCCATGGTTATTCCGATGGCAGCAGATATAATGTAACCGATTGAGGTTATAATGAAAAGCTTTTTGAATAATAACTGTTTGGTCAAAAGGGATCTGTAAAAAGAATTAAAGCTAGAGAAGACTATACCGATACCTAAAACCCTCAATACCTTTATCAACAATTCATAATCATAAGATTTATTGAGTATTTGTACCAGATATGGGGCTGAAAAGTATATAAGGCAATACATCAATAAAGAAAAAAATGTATTGAAGATGAACATGGATGAAAAATCTTTGTCATCAGCATCTTTTTTTTGTATCAAAGCATTGCCGAAACCGCCGGAAACGAAAGTGGTGGCGATACTTGTAAAAATATTAACTGCAGCAATAATTCCGTAAGCTTCCGGAAGTATCATTCGAGCTAATATTATGGATACAAGCAAACCCATTGCCTGGGATGCTATGCGCTCGGTTATACTCCAGAACATACTGTTTGCAAGTTTGTTGCCGTTGTTGCTCATGATAGATATATCCTTCATTATTTTGAATGACGGTCGATATGATCAAGAATGATTTCTGCACTGTATGCCGGAATATTCATACGGTAATTATTGAGTATTTCTTCATTCGTGACGGTCTTTAGGGAAAGCTCGTTTATAAAGTCAACGATTTTGATTGTTGAATCCTCAGGCTCGCTGTTATAAGGTATTACCAAAGCTAACGGATATTTGTTTAGGTATTCAACGCAAATATCATTCTCTTGTAGTGAAAAATGAATTATGGGTTTTTTATAAGTAATGTATGTGATTATTTTTGACGGCATACTGTTTGACACAGCGTTTCCTATACTTATAAGTATATCCGTTTGGGCGATAGCGTCAAGAAGCGTTTTTTGGTCCACATATCCGTGACTTTTGATTCCGGGAATCTCTTGTTCGGCATTTTTCAGAAACTCTTCGCACCCTTTGCTGTAAAAATTCAATTCCCAAACAAGTTCCAGACCGATTTTACAGAATGTGTCATAAAGAGGCTTCGGAGATCTGTAACTATGATCCAACACGCCTGCATACAAAAAAGATACTGTATTCGACTCATGCTTCGGCAGAACAGGCATTTCCGGGAAATACAGGAGGGGAAGATCTACGACCTGCATTTTGAGAAGATGTTTTGGATGTTCTTTTCTCCAATGGTTCTCGTGGCATTTTAAGATCATTATAAGGTCGGCTTTTTTATACAAAGTATTTAAAAAACGCCTATATGTATAGTTTACATATTTTCTCCATTTTCCTTGAACTCCGATGCCATCGGAAACAGAGTCAAGCTCATAAATCATATATTTGACAGTTGGAAAGAGTTTTTTTAGCTTGTAACCTGCCGACAGAGATACTAACGGAAAGTACATGGATACAACTGCGTCTATGCTGTTTTCAAAGCATATATTTTTAGCTTCGGCTACGATCCTTGATACTAACTCTTTTTTGTGCTCGGGGGCGAAAAGAGCTGAAAAAACTTTGATAAGAGCCAAAAACTTTCTCGCAATATAGTTCTTGGGTACATTTGGTTTTTTGGGGGTATATATAATCGGTATAATGTGATCGGAGGGCTGCTCAGTATCAGTATCGGTTTCAGCACTGATAACAAAGACCTCGGTTCCGTTTTTGATCATTTCTTCTGCTAAAACCTTTGTACACAATCCATTTGCTGTAGATTTACCGCAGTAGCCGGAAGTTAAGAATAATATTTTTTTCATTTTACATCTTACCGTCCAAGGATTTTTCGGCGATTTTACTGTAAAGGTAAATATCGGTTTTGTCGGATTCTGCGATGCCTTTCATGGAAAAATATTTATCCGTATATAATAACTCGCTGATTTTACTCTTGATGCTTGTAATGCTTACAGGGGCGACAAAATCGCTGTTACCGCCGTTGTTTACGTGTTCCATGCCTTCCCATCTTTCAAAAACGCACGGAACCTTTGCCGCACAAGCCTGCTCCCACAAAACAGAATGCTGACCGGGGAAAAATACAAGGTCTGCCGCAAAAAAGTAGTCATATACAGTGTCGGCGTCTATCCAACCGATATATATTATGTTTTTGTTGCTTTCAAGCAGGGCATCAAATCTTTCTTTAATATCATCGCTTACGTTTCCAAAGACAAGAAGCTTTACATTGTCAAACCCGGCGCACGCTTCCATAAGAAGGTCGATCTTCTTCTTCTTGTCTATCTTTCCGCCTGTTACAATGAGAAAATCATTGTCTGAAATATTGTAGGATGAGCGAATGTTTTTACGAATCTCATTTTTTTGCCCGAGGTTTATTTTCTCATCATCCGCACCCATAATCAATACATCGGTCTTGTCTTCGGGAATGCGGAAATAATCCTCTGCGTACTGTTTGCGCCAGGGAGTAACTCCGTAAACACGGCTGACGTAGGGCACGGATTTTT
>JAFUMW010000139.1 GCA_017482465.1 Clostridia bacterium | reverse complement strand
CTGCTGTCGCAGATACCCGCGAGCGTGAAATCCTTATTAAAGTATTTGTATGCGGGAATATGCGCGAAATTAGCTATCATACCCGCACCGATTATCACTGCTTTAAGCATTATTGCATTTCCTTTCTTTATAGGCAAACGGCAATTTTACAATATATAATATTTGCACTTTTCAATCAATAAAACCGATTTATTGTTTAACAAAACAAATATTCAAGGATCGCGGAATACTTGTAAGAAATAGCCGTTTCGATACTTCGATAACTTATATCAGTACTTGATATCGCTGTAATCAAGTCTTTCAAAGTCTTCGGGTGCACTTCCGATAAACGGTATCGGAAGTGTAACTCCGCCTTTCATTGCGGAATCGTGTGCGATAATTCCGGGTATCATGCACAATGCCGAATCCCACGCATTGTTGGGAGGAAGCTTGCGCGTAACGACAGCGCGGACAAAATCGTCAACAAGGAATGCGTGTGAGCCGTTGTGACCACCGTCGGGAATGTCGCGGTGAGCCGCGGGAAGACGCGAAAGGTCATGTACAGCCGAGTAACCGCGGTGATAATCATACTTTATCGGCTCGGTGTTCAGATCTATCTTTTCCTTTTCTTCAACGTACTTTTTCGAGTTTATCAGATTACTTACATACTCTACAGAAGCGTCCTGACCGAAAACAGGGCCGAGCGTGAAGGTGTGATGCATACCCGCACACTGATAGTTGGCGTGTGTGCCGATAAGGCTGGTTATGTAAGAAGACGGCTTGCATGTGCCGCAGCGTCTGAACTCGTTTATACGTGCGATACCGCCGCCGGACATCTTAAACAGTGCGCTTTCGTTGGAAAAGGGATTGTCCCAGTTGTTGTTGCCCTCACCGTAGATGCCGTCACCTATGTCATCTCTGAAGCCGAAGCAGGATACCTCGGTCGGATACTCTCCTACAGATAAGAACATCATCGACATAGAATGAGTCGAGTAGTACATAGGCGGAATGCCGGCGATGCGCTTCCATGAGTCTCCGCCCGAGCCCGAGAACGAGTCGAACATCTCGGTAATGTCGTGATAGTACTGCGATTCACCGTAAACAAACTTGCCGAATGCACCGCTCTTGTACTTTTCGCGGCAGTATATAGCGGCGGGGAAGTAGTAGCAGGTCTCGGCAGACATATATGTGAGACCGGTTTCTTTTACAAGCTTTATTATCTCAAAAGCCTCGTCTATCTCACAGGACATGGGCACAGCGGAAAACACGTGCTTTCCTGCCTTGAGAGCTTGTATTATCATCGGACCATGCTGATGACGCTGTGTGAATATGCCGACAGAATCGAGCGAGTCACAGCCTTGAAGCATTTCATCAAACGAGGCGTACATCTTCTTTACGCCGTATTTGTTTTTGATATGCTCGCGTCTTTCGGGCATTATCTCTGCGCCGACTACTTCGTCAACGAGAGGGTGTGTAAGAAAAATGTCAAGAAAGCTTTCCGAAAATTCGCCGAATCCGACGATACCGATCTTAATTCCCATTATTATGTTCTCCTGTATGTTACTTGTATTTTAATTGTATTTATGATTGCTTATGTACTTTTCAAGTGAGAAATCGCTTGATCTTTGCCTGAACTCAAAGCCGGCGTAACCGTCGTAGCCAAGCTCGCTTATCGTGCGGAGTATCTGCGCGTAATCAAGCTCACCGAGATCAGGTTCACATCTGTAAGGCGAGTTTGCGATGTGAAAATGCCCGATAAGGTCTATATTCTCGCTTACAGTATTTATTATGTTGCCCTCTGTGCGTTGAGCGTGGTAGATGTCGTACAGCAGACGGACTCTGGGTGAATTTATCGACCTTATTATCTTAAACGCATCGGATGCGCGCCATAAAAGATAGTTTTTACGGTCAAAATAGTTGAGAGGCTCAAGTAAAAGGTTGATACCGTTCTTTTCAAGAGCCGGAAGAGCGGCGCGCAGACACGATTCAATGTTTGCAAGCGCGTCGGAGTAAGATAGTCCCTCAAGCTCCTCACCGGCAAGAATAATGGCATTATCTACACCGAGCCGCTTCATCACCGGCGCGCTTTCATTTATTGCTTCGATCAGCTCATCGGCACGGTTTTTGACAAGTATGCCGCGCGACAGATCCTGCGAAAGCGATTCGTCGGACGAATCAAGATTAAGAAGCGACAGCGCAAGACCGCTCTTGTCAAGAGCGCGTATTATAGCGTCGATATCCTTGTTTGACCATTTCCAGAACTCGACCGCGTCAGCTCCGTCATTCTTTGCTCGCATGATACGCTTGTCGAAATCTGTGTCGGCGTACATCATGTCAATACATACGCTGTATTTCATATAAGCACCTCGTTTTAACAAAATGATATCACTGTAATTAAATTTTATCACAAAAATCGCGGAGTTTCTATTGACAATACGATATATTATTTGTATAATATAACACAAACAATGAAAATAATACCCATTACGGAGTTTTGCATGAGCGGTAACAACAAAATTAACTTTAACATTCCGACCGACACCGATTTTTATATTGAATTTTTATCGGTAAATAAAACAAAGGAAAAACCGGATTATGTTTTCAAATGTCCCGCAAATCTGCGCCGATGGGACAGATTCTTTTATGTTGCCGACGGTAACATCACCTTTGAATCAAGCGCGGGTACGCATAAGGCAAAAACGGGGGATATACTTTATATCCCATACGACACCGCGTATGTAAGCCGTTGGGCGGACAAAAAGCATGTTGATTATATAACGGTCGAGTTCATACTCAATTACAAAAGCGGAGAGCGCGTGCAACTGTGCGACAGTATATGTAACATTATCACCGATCGAAGCGGTATCTATCTTGACATGTTCAAAAAAATGTATGAAACATGGGAAAAGGGCGAGATAGGGTATAAGATAAAATCAAGGGCACAGCTTTACGAGTTGCTTTACTTTATTGCGTTCGACAGTATGAAAAACGAGCTCAAGCGCGAGCATAAGAATATATACAAGGCGATAGTCTACCTTGAAAATAACTATATCACCGATGTAAACGTGTCACAGCTTGCATCAATGTGCGGAGTGTGCGAAAGCTATTTCAGACGTTGTTTTTTTGACTACGCGGGTATGTCGCCTGTAAAATATAAAAATAAGCTGCGCGCAAACAAAGCGGCACAGCTTTTGCAAACAGGCGAGTACACGGTGGCGGAAGCGGCTGAAATGGTTGGGGTCAACGATATCGCGTACTTCAATCGTATTTTCAAACAGGCTCTCGGTAAAAATCCGAGCGAATATAAAAACAGAGCCGAAGAATAAAATATACCCGTGCATTTTGCACGGGTATATTTGTTTAAAGCTTGATTGCTTTTTAGGTTCAAAAGTATATTCTTCATTCATGATACTATCTTCTGTAAAGGATAAGAATAGTATTTCTCTCGCATCGCAACGCTCACGGTCGACAGTTGTCAATGTGCGGCTCTCGCCAAGCGCCCGAATACCATGCGAGAAAAATGCGTCCCTTGGGGCTGACGGCCTTGGTCGGACAGCCTTGAATTTTTATATGATTTCTGCGTATTTTTCATCTGTTGGGCACATAATGACATCACAAGCGAAATTTTCAGCGTTATTTTCCACGTTTTTATGCCTGACTGATACATTTTTCAAGTAATACGAGTTTCACGCCCTCAATGCCGTTGAACCTGCACGGCAGAATACCTATTTCGCTGTATCCGAGCTTCTTGTACATCTCACGCGCACGTATGTTGAGCGCGTTCGTATCCATACGTAAGTTTACACAGCCGTTTTCAAGTGCGAAGCGCTCATAAAAATCAACGAAAGCTCTGCCGTAGCCACGGCGTGATGCCTTTGGGGATATGACCAGGGTGTGAAGCACCATGACCTCATTATCAGGCGCGGGATGCTCCCACTTTGCCGACGCGTACACATCCACTTGCAATTGATTTATGATCGCAGTACCTATAACAGCCCCGTCATCCTCACAGACGAACAGGTCTCCGCGGGCAAGAGATGCGAGAGCAGTTTCTTTGGTAGGGTAAACGCCGCGAACCCAGCCGGTAGAAGCGCGTCCTTCTTCGATCTCGGTGTGTGTGTCCGAGTAGATCTCCGAGATGGCGTCAATGTCAGATTCAAGTGCTTTTCTGAATATCATGTCCGATGCTTCCTTTATGCTTGCTATTTATATCATCTTTACCCGGTCAAGCACCAGCCTTGCCGTATATTCATCTGTTATTATCGTGTCAATGATACCGGTACGAAGCGCGCCGACGATCGCTTGAACCTTGTCGTCACCGCAAGCGACGGCGATCGTTTGTCCAGCATTTCTGAGATTTTGTTCGGTGGCGCAAAGCGTGTTTTCATACAAGCTCATTATCTTTCCGTCAGCGGTGAAGAAGTGGGTCGATATATCACCGATCGCGGAGGCTCTTTTCTTATTGTAGCCGAAGATATTTTCAAAGGATTCAAGCACGGCAATATTTCCGATCCCGACTATCGCTGTGTCGATGTTGTTCCATAGCTTGTTTATCGTTTTGTAGTACGATGTCCTTTTGAACAGCTCGCAGTCATCGGCACTGTCGGGGCGGTACGGAAACCATGCGTAGCTTACCTTTGCACCGATCTTGTCGGCAAATCCGCGGGCGAGCTCATTTGACAGGTAATTTGCTTCTACCTGGTCGGTCGCACCGAAAAGAGGAAAAACGATATTGTCTGTGCCGACATTCTTCGGAAGCTCATCAATAAGTGCGCGGATCGTGCGTCCCCATGACAAGGCGATGTTTTTACCGCCTTTTTCTATTATGGGCAATATATATTTCGCGGCTGTCTTGACCGTCATAAGCTGACGTAATGACGCGTTGGTGTTGCTCACGCCGCACACGAGCGCATCCTTCAGCCCGAATACATCGCACATCTTCTCCGAAAGCTCTGTGCAATAGTTTTCGGGATCGTGGATCTTTATCTCGACAATGTTTTCCCTGACCGCGTCGTTTAACAGCTTTGATACCGTCTGACGCGACAGATCCATTATCTTTGCTATCTCTTGTTGTGTATACTTTTTTTCATAATATAATACAGCGGCTTGTGCCATCTGTTTTTTCTGAAGCTCCATTTTTGTGTACCTTTCTTAAGAGGTGTCTTAATTATAGCATCTTCGATTAAAAATGTCAACCTTTTAACATATGTTATTGACAAATGTTAAAAGGTGTGATATAATAGCGGTAAATAATAAAAAAGGAGAAACAGATATGTTAGTAACAATGAAAGAAATGCTTGCGGACGCCAAGGTGAAGCACTATGCTGTTCCTGCGTTTGATATAAGCAATTACGAAATGATGAAGGCGGTGCTTGAGACCTGTGAGGAACAGCGCTCTCCCGCACTTTTGATGGGTCTGGGTGTTGACCTGACCGGAAAGGGAATGAGTCTTATAACATCTATGGTCAAGGAGGCATCGCGCTATTTTGATATTCCTGTCTGCTTCCATCTTGACCATGCCACAGATCTTGAGCTTATAAAAGCTGCTGCAGACGCGGGCTTCAGCTCGGTAATGTATGACGGATCAGTGCTTGATTTTGAACAAAACGCTGCAAAGACTGCAGAGGTTGTAAGCTTTGCCCATTCAAGAGGTATCACCGTGGAAGCCGAGCTCGGACATGTAGGAAACGCTATGGTCGGCAACGAAGCTGACAAGGTAGCTAACGAAGACCCCGAAGAAACACTCACGTTGCCCGATGAGGTGGTAAGATTCGTTGAAATTACCGACGTTGACGCGCTCGCGATAGCGATAGGAACGGCTCATGGCGTGTATAAGAAAACGCCGACACTGCGTATCGACAGACTTGACGAGATCACTGCGGTATGTGACCGCCCGCTCGTTCTCCACGGCGGAAGCGGAACGCCCGATGACCAGATGCAGACAGCAATAGAGCACGGAATAACTAAAATAAATATATATTCGGACGTTGTAGGCGCGATGAACTCAGGACTTAAAAATAAGCTCAATAGCATGACAAACCCATCAACATGGCCTGTATACGTCTTTGAAGAAGCGCGCAAGTTAATGAAAGACGCCGTGAGAGATAAGATAACAGCATTTAAGAGTAATAACAGAGTTTGAGGTGTAAACTGTATGAAAACAAAAGCAATGCGCTTGTATGGTGCAAATGATCTGAGACTTGAAGAATTTGATCTGCGCCCGATCACTGACGGAGAGATACTTATAAAGGTTGTTTCCGACAGCGTGTGTATGTCTACATATAAGACCGCAAAGCAGGGGGCGGCTCACCTTCGCGTACCCGATAACGTGGCTGAGAATCCGACCATACTCGGACACGAGTTCTGTGCTGAGATAGCAGAGGTAGGAAAGCGATGGAAAGGTAAATATGAGGTTGGCGAAAAGGTGATCATTCCGCCCGTACTTAGTTATCTCGGCGGAGCGCAAACGATTGGATATTCGTTTACCGAGATCGGAGGAGCTTCCACCTATTCGATCGTGTACGAACATATCATCGAAAACGGATTTTTAATGAAGCTTGACAGTGACTCGTTTTTCAGCGGATCGCTTATTGAGCCCGCGTCCTGTGTGATAAGAGGATACAAAGCGAACTTCCACCTTGATGAAGACCTTGAACATAAGCTCGGAATAAAAGAAGCGGGAAGGGTCGCGATACTCGCGGGTTGCGGACCTATGGGTCTTGCGGCGATAGATCTCGCTCTTCACGGTCAGGTCAAGCCGTCGCTTGTGGTCGTGACCGATCTTGATAAAGACCGCCTTGCACGTGCCGAAAGGATATTTTCGCCGGCAGAGGCAGAAAAGAACGGCATAAAGCTTGTTTTTGCAAATACCTCGGATAAAGACGAGCTTCTTGCATATACTGACGGAAAAGGCTATGATGATGTTTTTGTCTACGCGCCCGTATCTGCCGTGGTCGAACTCGGCGACGCGATACTCGCCTTTGACGGATGCCTTAACTTCTTCGCAGGCCCGCTTGATAAAGGCTTCTCGGCAAATCTCAACTTCTATAACGTCCATTACGCACAGCATCATGTCGTAGGAACAAGCGGAAGCACGCCCGAGGATATGAGCGATATCGTAAAGCTGATAGGTGAAAAGCGTATCGATCCCTCGGTCATGATCACGCACATCGGCGGAATAGACGCGGCTATAGATACAACAGTCCGCCTGCCTGAGATCCCGGGCGGAAAAAAGCTGATATATACTCATGTAAGCCTGCCGCTTACCGCGATCACCGACTTTAAGAAGCTTGGCACAACCGACGCGCGATTTGCAGTACTCGCCGATATCGTTGATAAAAATAACGGCTTGTGGTCAGCCGAAGCAGAGAAGTATCTGCTTGAAAACTTTTAGGTGAAAATATAAAAAAACACTTGCTTGTCTTTATAAGACAGCAAGTGTTTTTTGTTGACTCAGAAGTAACAGACAACGCGGCAATTTAATTTTTCAGCGGTGCTTCGCTCAGCTCTTTATAAGTTTTTCTTATAATAACCGCCGCAATAATAAAGGTCAGTATGTCTGCCGCGGGGAAAGAGTACAGTATACCGTCAAGTCCCCAGAAGATGGGGAAGATGATAGGGAGAAATACGCCGAATACTATTTCTCTTGCCATAGATATCGTCGTGGAAAGAGCTGCTTTTCCAAGAGCCTGCAAGTAAATAAACGATCCTTTGTTTACCATTGCAAGCACCATCATGCAAAGGTAAACACGGAAGCTCTTGATTGCAAATTCGGTATAATATGCACTCTCGTTTCCTGCACCGAAAATGCCGATGAGCTGTTTGGGGAAGAGCTCAACTATAAGTAAAGCGATAAGACCGATGATCGCCTCAGTTACAAGAAGATAGGTAAACAGTTTTTTTGCTCTGTCCTTCCTTTTTGCGCCAATGTTGTATCCTACTATCGGAATACATCCTGCGGCAAGACCTATTGAGATAGAGATGGCGATCTGGAAGAATTTCATAACGATACCCAAGACTGCAAGAGGTATCTGCGCGTACTCGGGCTGACCGAATATCATATCCATTGCTCCGTATTTGGTACACATGTTCTGTACCGCTGCCATAGAGATAACAAGCGAGATCTGTGCAAGAAAGCTTGTAAGACCGAGAGATAAAAAGCCTTTCATTATGTCGCCGAAGAAAACAAAGCTTTTTTTGTTTAGCTTTACAGATCTCATACGGCAGATATAGTAAAGCGAAAGTAAAGCGGTGAGTATCTGACCGATGACTGTTGCTATCGCCGCCCCCATCATGCCCATTTTCATCGGATAAATGAATATAGGGTCAAGAATAATATTGGTAATTGCGCCGGCAAGTATGGCAAACATCGCAAATTTAGGACTGCCGTCCGAACGGATAACTGGATTCATAGCCTGGCCGAAAATATAAAACGGGATACCGAGTGCTATCCAAAAGAAGTATTCTTTTGCGTAAGCAAACGTCTCATCATTTACTCTTCCGCCGAAAGCGGTCAGAATGGGCTCCATAAAGATCAAGTATATTACCGTTAATACGATACTGCTGATGACACATAAAAGTATGGCGTTTCCGACGCACTTGTGAGCGTTGTCTTTATTATTTGCCCCGAGCGATATGCTGACAAACGCACAGCATCCGTCGCCGATCATAACAGCGATGCCGAGAGCGATCACCGTAAGCGGGAAGACAACAGTGTTAGCGGCGTTTCCGTATGAGCCAAGATAATCTGCATTGGCAATAAAGATCTGGTCAACGATGTTGTACAAAGCGCCTACAAGCAATGAGATAATGCAAGGAATAGCGTATTTTCGCATAAGCTTGCCGATCTTTTCGGTGGCAAGAAAGCTTTGGTTGGTTTGTTCCATAAAAAAATACCTCCGTTTTTGAGCAAAAAAATAATGCGTAAGTCCAAAAATCCGGACTTACGCATCAGCTGCTCGATCTATTGTATTATAGCATTTTTGCCCAAGAAGTGCAAGCGTCAAAAATTAAAAAATAAAATTTTCTTTATAAAATTAAATTGTGCAAGTTGCTGACACAAAAACAGCACCCACATAAGTGAGTGCTGTATTTGCTGAAATATATGGACTTATCTCTTCGAGAACTGGCTTGCACGACGAGCAGCCTTGAGTCCGTACTTCTTTCTTTCCTTCATTCTCGGGTCACGAGTGAGGAAGCCTGCCTTCTTGAGCGCAGGTCTGTATGTTTCATCAGCCTGAAGAAGAGCACGTGCGATGCCGTGACGGATCGCGCCTGCCTGACCTGAAAGTCCGCCGCCCTTAACAGTGCAGATGATGTCGAACTTTCCTGCAGTAGAGGTTACGCCAAAGGGCTGATTTACGATGAGCTTGAGTGTTTCAAGACCAAAATATTCATCAATGTTCTTACCGTTGATGGTTATATCGCCTGTTCCGGGAACAACGCGTACACGGGCAACAGAGCTTTTTCTTCTGCCGGTGCCGTAGAAGTAAGGTTTAGCACTTGTATACATTATAATTCATCCTTTCCTGTTGATCAGCCGATTGTCTCGGGCTTCTGAGCTGCATGAGCGTGTTCAGCGCCTGCGTAAACGTGGAGGCGGTTGAACGAGTTTGCGCCGATCGTATTCTTGGGGAGCATTCCCTTAACTGCAAGCTCCATAGCAAGCTCGGGCTTTGTAGCCATAAGAGTCTTGTACTGAACTTCCTTAAGTCCGCCGATGTAGCCGGAGTGATGACGGTAATACTTCTGTGTAAGCTTGTTACCGGTGAGTATTGCCTTGGAAGCGTTGATAATGATTACGAACTCACCGCAGTCAACATTAGGAGTGAATTCGGGTCTGTGCTTACCTCTGAGAATGGTAGCAGCTAAAACTGCAGTCTTACCGAGGGGCTTGTCAGCCGCGTCGATTACATACCATTTACGTTCGAGGTTTTCTTTTTTTGCCATAAATGTAGACATTATAAGTTTCCTCCGTGAAACGTTAATTAATAGATTTTGTCGGCAGAAGAGCATACTCTCGCCGAGTCAGCTTGTCTATTATAACACATGAATTTACCAATGTCAATACTTTTCTGAAAGAATTTTCGATTATTTTGATTTAGCATCGAACAAACTCTCGTTTTCTCGTTATATCTCTCGTTTTCTCGCTCGTTTGCCAAGCCTGTGCAAAAATATTTTTTTCAAAATGCTTCGGTTATCCTATAAAATGTTCAAATACGTACTCAAGACATTGCTCGTTGTTTGAGCATATGATCGATGCAAGAGCTGTATCTGTGCGGACTTAAAGATAGGTACATACCGATAACAGCAGTCAGAAAAGTGTTGGGCATTGTGTGAGTAGGGATTGTACGGTTTGACTTTTTAAGGACACTGTGCTAAAATAAGAAATAAGGAGGTAAGCATCATGGAAACGGCTTATAAACAACTCGCTACACTGTATGAGATCGCTAAAAAGGTGACATTGATAAACGATTCTCCGCGAGCAAAGGCGATGCGGACGCTTCAGCTTGAAAAGATCGTGGAAAAGATAGTGTTGCATGTCCGTTCGATGTTGTTGCTTATCGACGGGAATCGCGGACGCTTTGAGGAAATGGACGTCGCGTTGGTGGCCAGTGCCGCGCGCAACATTATAGACAGCACTAACCTCTATTTCCATATTGCCGAGCGGGGACTTAGCGAGGATGAAAAGCAGCTTCGTTTTTGGACGATGTATATAAACGGACAGTGTAATACCCGGGATATTACTCAAAAGCTGGGTTTTCCCGAGGACTGTCAACGCGCCGGATTTGAAAAATTTTGTCGTAATCGGATACGGGAAGAAATCAAACACTTGCCGCCATTCGCGGCATTGACTGCTGACGAGCAGGCACAGATATTGTCCGGAAGAAAAGCGGTGTTCCGAATGCGGTCGCCCGGGATCTTGGATACGGCAACCGAGTCAGCAGTATTCAATCTGCTGTCAAACAGTACGCATGGAATGTTTATCGGTCTCGGTAATAATTCGATCAATGATACCCATATATTCAGCAGCTTTTTCGGAGCGGCACATCTGATGAGTATATCGCTGTTGATTGCAAGACTGTACACCGCGCGTGTGATCAAGGACTATATAGCTCTGCGTAAGCAATTGAATCGTCTGCTGACCGCTGATGATAAACAGAGATTAAAAGAATATTGTTTAAGTGATGATCTTAACACATGCTTGAAGCAGATGAGCGACGAATACGAGTCATCGCCGTTTTGAAGTTTTTCTCTGTTAAGAGTGCGCCATAATGTCAAGATCAATACTGCGACTATGGCAGGCAATAATCGTCTGCTGCTCAAAGAACACGCTAATATTTTTAAGAGATGTTCCGGACAGAGAAAGTAAATATTGAAGGCAAGAAAATACTATGGTCTGCCGAGAGGCTTTGGTGTTATATACGTGCCGGCAACCGCGCTTGTCGGTGAATACAAATTGAGTATCACGATTTGCCGGATGACCTATGCTGTAAGTATCGGACCGACCTTCGGTTTAGCCCTGTTAGTCGGTCTTATGGTTTCGGGAAAGAATAAGAAGATATAGTTGAAGCGCTGAAAGGTGCTGAATAAAGGAAGGGATGGTAGCTTTTATGAAATATTCATTTAGCGAAACACTTATGTGGTTTGCTTTGGCAAAGCCGAGCTTAAAATATTTGAGTAAAAATGGGATCAATGTAAGCAAAAAGAAAGCTAAAGAGATCTACCGTCTGATGACGGCAAGAACACCGGAAATTGGAGGACTTGCGGAGAATCCCTTGCGGATATGCCTGTCGGGCGGCATGGTATGGCTTTCCATCTATGAGGCGGCAAACGGTATGATTGAAGATACTTGCTTCGGTGAAATGGTCACCACGAGCATGGCATCTCCACTGATCATTTTCTCGTTTAAGAAAAAGGCGAAAACAGCCTTTACTATCGAGGGACAGAAGAAAAAAGCCGCTTCGGCAGAGAAGACCAATCCCTTGTCTAAAGACCAGCCGTTCCATTGGAATATGGAAGTGATCTATGGTCGAGATGCTGATGAATACAGGATCAATTATCACCAATGCGGACTTTGTGCGCTTGGCAAGCAGGAAGGACTCAGCCGTTTGGTTCCATATATGTGCGCTCTTGATATTATGTCGGTGGAATGGATGGGCGGCGTATTGTACCGCACCAAGACACTTGCCACCGGCGGCGACTTTTGCGATTTTTATATTTGTAAGAAGGATTCCAAGTGGCACAAGCAGAGAGAAAGCGAAATTTAAGAGGGATCCGGCAACGCTTTTGCTTTGTTATAGTATTTTGAAAGCCTTTTGTTTTTAGTTTTAGGCGGTTCGCTTTTGTTTAATTCTGCCCTCATAAAATTTGTGAGCGCCAAAGATGCCTAAAAATAAACACAGAAAAATGATACCCATTTACTTTTTGCCATAATATTTCACCTATTTTTTGATTTTAATTTCATAATCTTTTGGAACAACATCTTGAATCAGTCCTTTAATTAAAGCTTCTGCTTGGTCGTTTGCCATTTCTAATATGCCCATTTCGGCTAATTCTTTCTTTGCTTCTTCTTCGGCTAATGCATTGGCTTTATTAGCATCTTCTTTTGCATCGACATTAAACAAAGAAAACTTTTCGTCAAAATATTTGATTTTATTCATATCTACCTTGACATCAAGTATCTCTGCTTTGGGCAATGTTAGCCAAACTACGTGATTTATATCATCTGCCACAACCTTTATATTCTTAACATCAATACCCGCTCTGGCGGTTGCTTCATATACCATTATAAAATCAGACTTACTTATAAAAGAAATTCCGCTATCATTAAACTCACTCATACCGGTAAAATTTAGTTTTGCGGTTGTAAGCTCACTTGATTTTTCAAGTTTTGCAATAATGTATGTAGTATCTAATGTTTGCTCCGATTTGTAAGAGCAAACCAAAACAACAGCTAAAACGATCACAACTACAAGCACAAGGCAAACGATTCTTCCGATTTTGTTTTTAAGAATTTTGCCAATTAATCCTTTTATATTCTTCTTGCGTTTTTCTCTTTTAACTTCAAATTCCATCTCAATACCCCCATTTTAATTAAAAGATGTTTATTATTGCTGCTCTTATTATAAAGAATGCCAAAATAGCACCTACAACGATAGCAATAGTAATAAATGCCTTTTTCATTTTTGCCTCCTTAAAGTTAATAGCGAATTTAGTAAAACAATTTCTTCGACAGTTTTTTTCTATTATACTATACAATGTTGAGATTAATAAAACAACCGAAATTAAGTATAAACCTCCTTACATCAGATGCAAGGAGGCAATTCTATTTGCTCGATTTTAATATTCTCCATATCGACCTTTCGGAATAATTGTATTTCTGTGCGAGTTCAAGTACATTGTCGCCATTGTATTCACTGATAATTGCATTATGTATATGTTCCTTTGAAAAAAGTCTGCTTGGAAACGAAATCTGAGTGCCGTGAAACAATTTATATATTGCTACTGCATTTTCAATGCCAATTTCATCCGCAATTTCACGATATACATCATTTAGTCCACTAATATCGTTCCCCAAATCATTCACATCCCACTTTTCCAACAAACTTCCATTTATCGACATAATACCACCTCCGCAACGACATAGCAAATGACATCGTCTTTGCGTTTGGCAGTAGAACTGCGATGAATTACTTTTTGCTTTGTTAATTTTTTCATTGAAAAAACTCCTTTCTGAACAGATAACTACTGTTCAGGAAGGAGCTTGTAAATTTCGCGAGATTTGTAAACCTATCAAAAATTGCGCCGCAACGGATAAAGAAAAAGGGATTGAGAAAAGGCGCAAAAGATGGTATAATAAAAATATAAGCCAAAATGCAGGAGGACACACGAATGAAAACCATTATTACAGGCGGTGTTGCAGGCGGCGGTTCGCATCGACCGAGAGATCGGCGGTACAAACGCAGAAATGCCCGAACCGCCACCTCCCAAGGTAAGTGACGAGCCAAGCCGTGATGTCGCCACAAAAACGTTTTTTGAGCCGTACAGACCGAAGATAAGAAAGAGTGGCACGGGATGCGTAACGATGATAAACGACCACCTCTACGAAGGACGGTTCACACCAAGAGTCAACGGCAAACGCATATCCAAGAACGTGTACGCAAAGACACGAGAGGAATGCGAGGAAAAGCTCGCCGAGCTGATAAAAACGATGAAAGCGGAAATTGCTGAAATGAAAAAACAAGCGAAGAACGCATAATGGCAGAGGGGCGACCACGAACTGTCGCCCCTCAAAATTTGCGTAGGAGTAAGCAAGAATAGCCAAATCGATTGAAAATTTCATAGAAATAT
>JAFUMW010000138.1 GCA_017482465.1 Clostridia bacterium | reverse complement strand
CGTTTTCTTATTCAGCCGCCTTGATTATATCTGCAGACATCGGTCTTATTATAAAGCCGTCACGCTCCTCGCCGTTTATAAGTGACGCGCCGTTTACATCAAGCGTACGCTCCGCATTTGATCTGTTCACCGCAACAACAATTCTCTTTTCATCATTAAAGCGTTCATAAACAAAATATCCGCTGTCGCTTTCAAGCACACGGTAGTAACCGTCCTTAAATAGCGGTTCGCTCTTGCGAAGTGAGCCGACCGTCTTATACCAGCTTACAAGCTCGCCGTTTTCGCGTCCCCACGGATAGGGCTTGCGGTTGAACGGATCGCGAGCGCCCTCAAGACCTGCCTCATCGCCGTAGTATATACACGGCACGCCGGGCATCGTCGCTATTATAAGATAGGCAAGCTTTAATAACTCTGTCGCTTTTTCCCGATTTTCTCTTGACATCTTATATACCGACAACTCGGCGTTGCTCTTTTCACTTATATCCTCGCCGCCAAGCACGGTAAGTATACGCTCGGTGTCGTGAGTACCCAAGAAATTCATGAGAGCGTCGCTTACCGCTTTCGGGTAATGCATATAAAGCTCTGTTGTAATGCGCGCTATCTGTTCACTGTCGCCCTTCAAAAGAAAGTCTATAACCGCGCGTCTGAGCGGATAATTCATGACCGAGTCAAGCTCGTAACCCCTGAAATAGTGCCTGCGTCTGTCGTATGCGACCTTGTTCGACGCATCCTCCCAGACCTCACCGATAACAGGTGCATCCTTTTCACTTTTTGCCGCGGCACGGATGCCCTTGAGCATATCCTCGTCAAGCTCGTCGGCAACGTCAAGCCTCCAGCCGTACGCACCGCGCTTGAGGTAATGCTTGATAACACCGTTTTCACCGCAGATAAACTCGCGAAAAGCGCTATTTTTACCGTTGATCTTCGGAAGTATCTCTATTCCCCACCAGGACTCATATTCATCGGGGTAATCGGTGAAGATATACCAATCGTAATACTCGCTTTCTCTTGAATTGTACGCACCGACACTGTTATATCTGCCGTTTTTGTTGAAATATATACTGTCCGAGCCGGTGTGATTGAACACGCCGTCGAGTATGATGCCTATACCGAGCTTATCAGCTTCACGCACGAGCGCATCAAAAGCTTCATCTCCGCCGAACATCGCATCCACACGCATATAGTTGCCGGTATCATACTTGTGATTCGAATACGCCTCAAATATCGGGTTAAGGTATATGATATCAACACCGAGCTCTTTAAGATACGGCAGCTTTTCGATAATTCCCCACAGCGTACCCCCGAAAAACATATTGTTTTTTACAAATCCGCCCGGGTATTCGGGATATTCGGGTACACCGTCATACCAATCGCTGTTTACAACCGCATCCGGGCGTACGGGCATTATCCTGTCGTCCTTGGCAAAGCGGTCTGTAAATATCTGATACATTATCTTGCCCTTGAGCGAATCCGGCGTTTTGAAACTGTCAGAGTAAACGGTGAGCTGGTATGATGATACCGCGCCCGCATCACTTATTATCTCCGGCATAAGATCCCGACAGTTTCTTGAAACATACAGGTGCTTATCGGTGCTGTCAAAGGAAAAATGATAATAAAACAGTCCGTTATCCATACCTGAGCAGATCGCGGCAAAATCAAACGTATACACAAAAGCATCATAACCGTCACTCGCTTCACCCGCCACTGTCGGAAAAGACATGCGTGACATAACATCGTCACACCACAGCTCGAGCATAACATTTTTCGCCGAAAGCTCGTGCGGTAAAAATAACGTAAGCGTAAGCACATCACTGCAAGCAAATGCTGAGAAGAGCCCGGCATACGGCTCGAGCTTACTCTGCTTTTCTATTTTCGGACGTGTACCGGTTTCACAATGATTCATATAAATATCCATTTCACAAAAGTGGCAGACCGTTTACACGGTCTGCCGTGTCTTTATTTATTTTTGTTTTTTTTGAAATTCGCAGGCTCTATGTGCCAGATATTGCGCGCATATTCGCCGATGCTTCTGTCGGATGCAAATATACCTGCGGATGCGATATTCATAAGCGACATTCCGAGCCACTTGTCACGGTCCGAATAATCGCTTATAAGCTTATCGTGTGTTTTCTTGTACGACTCAAAGTCAGCAAGACACATATACGGGTCGGAGATAGGCTGGGCATAGATCAGATAGTTCTTCATATTCTCAAAGCTTACCCCGTCAAAGCCTGTTGCCATGCGGTCGACAGCTGATCTGAGCATAGGACTCTTGTTGTAATAGTCAACCGAACGGTATCCGCGCTTCCAGAGGTCGTCGACCTCCTCGGTGGTAAGACCGAATATGTAGATATTGTCGCTGCCGACAGCTTCGCTGATCTCAACGTTCGCACCGTCGAGTGTACCGAGAGTGACCGCACCGTTTATCATCAGCTTCATGTTACCCGTACCGCTGGCTTCCTTACCGGCAAGTGATATCTGTTCACTTATGTCCGCGGCGGGGATCAGCATCTCGGCAAGGCTGACATTGTAATCCTCAAGGAATACGACCTTTATCTTATCGCGAAGCTTGGGATTCTTTTCGATATCCTGACCGATATAGTATATAAGTTTAATGATATTCTTCGCCATGTAATATCCCGGAGCCGCCTTTGCACCGAAAATAAAGGTCTGCGGCTTTATATCAAGGTCGGGATTTTCCAAAAGCTCATTGTATATGCTTATGATCTTGATAGCGTTGAGAAGCTGACGCTTGTATTCATGCATACGCTTGATCTGTACGTCGAATACCGAGTCGGGGTCAAGCTTGACGCCCGTTTTGTTCTGAACATACATAGCAAATGCGGACTTATTTTCTCGTTTGATCTTCTCAAGCTGATCATAAACTGCTTTGTCACCGTAGAACTTTGCAAAGTCGGCAAGCTTTTCGGGTGATTTTCTGTATGAGCTTCCGATACACTCATCAAGTAATGATGCAAGCCGCGGGTTTGCGTAGCAAAGCCATCTGCGGTGCGCGATACCGTTTGTCACGTTCGTGAACATATCAGGCTCGTGCTTATAGAAATCGTGGAACACAGTGTTCTTAAGTATCTCGGAGTGGAGCTTTGAAACGCCGTTGACCGTGTGCGCTCCGACGATACTGAGATTCGCCATTCTCACCTGAGAAGCAGCGATTATCGACATTCTCGATATTCTGTCCCAGTCGCCTGTGTATGCGTTCCAGAGATCGGCGCAGAAGCGTCTGTTTATCTCACATACTATCGTATGTATACGCGGAAGCTTTACGCGCAAAAGATCCTCGGGCCATACCTCGAGTGCTTCGGGCATTACCGTGTGGTTTGTGTAGCTTACCGTCTTGCGTACGGTCTCCCAAGCGTCCTCCCACTTATATGAATAGGTGTCGATAAGCACTCTCATCATCTCGGGGATAACGAGTGCGGGATGAGTATCGTTTATATGGATAGCGACTTTATCCGCGAAATTCGCAAGTGTGCCGTATGCGGCAAGATGATCGCTGATAATGCTCTGGAGCGACGCCGAAACAAGGAAATACTGCTGGCTCAGACGAAGGAATTTACCCTCCATGTGGTTATCTGAGGGATAAAGAACCTTGGAGATAATATCAGCGTTGTTGCTGTCCTCCATCGCCTTTATGTACTGTCCCTGAGAGAAAAGTCCCATATCGAAATTCTGCACGGGACGCGCCTTGAAAAGTCTGAGCGTATTTACCGCGGCAGAATCCGCGCCCGAGATCATCATGTCATAGGGCACAGCCTGTAATTCTTCATAGTCCTCGTATACGACCTCAAGCTTACCGTTGTTCCATTTTTCGGCAACATGTCCGCCGAATCTGACCGTAAACTTTTTGTCCTGTCTGGGTACGAGCCACACATCTCCGTCGGGCATCCACACATCGGGAAGCTCTATCTGCTCACCGTCTATTATTCTCTGCTTGAACAGTCCGTATTCATAACAGAGCGAAAAGCCGGTCGCATGATAGTCAAGAGTAGTAAGCGAATCCATAAAGCAAGCGGCAAGACGTCCGAGTCCTCCGTTTCCGAGACCCGGATCGGGCTCGCAGGAATATATCTTGTCAATATCAAATCCAAGCTCTGAAAGCACTTCTCCGTACATATCCGCAACGCCGAGATTTTTTAAGTTGTTGCGAAGCTGACGTCCCACAAGAAACTCCATACAAAGATAGTAGAGCTTCTTCTTGTGAAGCATTTTGAACTGTGATTTGAATTCGGTCGCTTTCTTGGTGAGAGCATCCTTTACACAAAGCGATACAGCCTTGTACATCTGAAGATCGGTCGCCTCTTCGGGCGTTGTTGCGTAGTATCTCGAGAGCTTGCTGGCTATCGCCTCGCGTATCTCGTTTTTTGCTGTTTTTTTATTCACTTTTGTTCCAACTTTCCTTGAGTAATTGCTGATTAAAGATTATCGTACATTTCGAGGTATTTCACCGCCGATGAATTCCACGAAAAGTCTGTTGTCATTGCGTTCGTGCGAAGAGACTTCCACTGACGCTTGTTTTTGTAAAGAGCAACCGCGCGGCGCACTGCGTCATACATATCATGAGCGTTATATGTCTTAAAGGTGATACCGTTGCCCGACTTATCCTCCGGATTATAGGGCTTTATGGTGTCGTAAAGTCCGCCGGTCTCGCGTACCACAGGCACGGTTCCGTAGCGCGAAGCTATCATCTGTGCAAGTCCGCAGGGCTCACTCTTCGAAGGCATGAGGAATATATCCGCACCTGCGTATATCTGCTTTGCAAGGCTCTTGTTGAACGCGAGCTTAACGCCTACACGGTCGGGATACTTGCCCGCCATATATGAGAAGTAGTCTTCAAGCTCCATTTCACCCGTTCCCAAAAGTACAAACTGGATATCCTCGCAGGTCACCATCTCCTCAAGTATACGCTTTACAAGGTCAAAGCCCTTATGCGACGCAAGACGCGATATCATCGCTATGACCGGAACATCGCGTTTTTCGGGAAGCCCGAATGTCTTTTGGAGCTCGCTTTTGTCAACGCTCTTCTGAAGCTGATTCTCTGCAGTGTAGTGTCGTCTGAGCTCGGGGTCGGTCTCGGGGTTATAATTATCGTAGTCGATACCGTTGATGATACCGGTTATCTTGTCGCGGTTCATTGCGAGTATATAATGAAGTCCGCTCGAATAGTACTCGGTCTGTATCTCGTTTGCATAGTTCGGGCTTACCGTTGTAAGCTTGTCACAGCATACGATAGCGCCTTTTGTAAGGTTGATACAACCGTCATATTCAACGATGTATCTGTCCCACGAGTCAAGGCAGAACACGTCCGAAAGTATCTCGAATCCGTAAATTCCCTGATACTCTATATTGTGTATCGTGTACACCGCCTTCATTTTCGAGTATTCCTCGAAATAGCGGTACTTGCGTTTAAGGTATATGACCGTGAGCGCACTCTGCCAGTCGTGTGCATGCAGAACATCCGGGAAGAATCCGATATGCGGCATCATCTCGAGAACTGCTTTGCAGAAGAAAGCGTATCTCTCTCCGTCATCAAAGCTTCCGTACATCGACGAGCGCTTGAAATAATACTCGTTGTCAACAAAATAGTAGGTAACTCCGTTCTTTTCACAGCTCCATATACCGCAGTACTGCTGACGCCAGGACAGGTTGACGGTAAATTCGCAAACCTTTTCCATTTTTTCACGCTCGGAATCGGATATACTTGTGTACATCGGTATAACAACGCGTATATCAAGCTCCTCGCGTGCGCCCTTGAGTGCCGCGGGAAGCGAGCCGAGCACATCGCCCAGACCGCCTGTTGCAGCAAACGGTGTCGCCTCGCTGCCTACGAATAATATTTTATTTATCTTTGTATCTGACATCTTTTTGTCCTTTCAATAAAGCTTAAAAACCTTAGATCATTTTACCCTTTTCAATGAAGAACGGCAGTGTTTCGTGGCCAGACAATATCCTGTCGTCACGGATCACCGCGTTTTTGTCTGTGATAACGCAATTAAGGAACACGTTCTCACCGGTTACAGTATCCTGGAAGAGGATCGAATTTTTGACCGTTGTATTATGTCCAACCTTTACGCCTCTGAAAAGTATCGAATTTTCAACATTACCCTCAATAACGCATCCGTCGGCAATAAGAGAATTCTTTACCGTACATCCCTCTCCGTACTTCGTGGGAGCTGAGTTTCTTACCTTTGTATAAACAGGGCGGTTCTTTTGTCCGAAAAGTCCGTCGCGGATATCGGGGTTATTAAGAAGCTCCATATTGTGTGCAAAGAAAGACTGAAGCGAGGTAAGGCTCGCAAAATAGCCGTCATACTTGTATGTTCTGAAATTACATTTGTTAAGGTTCGGACCTATAACATCGCGGTTGAAGCTCTTGTATCCGTGTGCAATCGCATCGTTTACGACGTTCTGGATATAACGTGTACTTGCAACGAAAATGTTGAGGTGGATGTCTTTTTTGCCGCTTACGCCCTGCTTGGGGTACGCAGCAAACTCAACCAGTCTGCCCGATTCATCAGAGGTCATAATAAGATTCTTTGAAGCCTCCGCTTCGGTAAGCTCAACAGTCTTTACCGCGAAGGTTATATCAGCGTCGTTCTTTATATGATCGTTTATCATTTCGTTGAGGTCGATATTACAGATAACATCACAGTCGGAGAAAACGATAACATCCGAGGTGAAACGCGAAAGCGAGTAGTTTATGCTCATAAGCGCTTCAAGTCTTGAGTTATAAAGCGCGTTGCTCACGTTTGCAAACGATGTTATATAGGGTGTAAGTATCTTGATACCGCCCGAACGGCGCGCAATATCCCAGTCCTTACCCGATCCGACATGGTCGATAAGCGACTGATAATTATAGTGGGTTATTACACTTACATTTGTAATATCCGAGTTTACCATATTCGACAAAGCAAAGTCGATAAGTCTGTATTTACAGCCGAAGGGGATACTTGCCATGGTACGTTTACGTGTAAGCTCGGGAATGCTCTTATCATGGATGTTTGAAAAAATTATACCGTTAGCTGTTGCCATTGTTCCATATCCTTTCTTATTTCTGCTTTGCCAGGAAGGCTTCGTTTACCATCGAGCCGGCGGGAATATTGTCGTCTGCCCGGATATTAAGTCCGCCTCCGATAAGCGTTATCTTGAATTTGCCGGGTTTCTGTCCGCCTCCAAGCTTTACATCCTTGCCGATAACAGTGTCGCTGTCGATTATCGAGTAGTCGATCTCGGCACCCTCAAGAACCTGTGTATCGCTCATGATGACCGAGTCGCGTACCACTGCACCCGGCGCAACATAAACTCCTCCGAAGAGAACAGAATTGATCACTGTTCCGTACACCTCACAGCCCTCGCTTATCATCGAGTTTGTAAGCACCGCACCCTCTCCGATATAGTGAGGAGGACGCGATTCGCTTCTTGAGAATATTCTGCGGGTACTGTCATAGAGGTTGAACACAGGCTCTTCGCCGAGAAGATCCATGTGCGCTTCCCAAAGGCTGGGGATAGTTCCGACATCCTTCCAATATCCGGAGAATTCGTATGCGTAAAGCGTACGTCCGTCATTAAGCATGGCGGGGATGATGTTCTTTCCGAAGTCGTTTGACGAATCGGGATCAGCCTCGTCCTCGATCAGATACTTTGAAAGCACCTCGCGGTTGAAGATATAGATACCCATGGATGCCTTTGTACTCTTGGGGTTTTCAGGCTTTTCTTCAAATTCGTATATCTCGCCGTCATCCTTGCAGTTCATGATACCGAAGCGGCTCGCCTGATCAAGCGGAACATCAAGCACGGCGATAGTACAATCCGCGCCCATTTCCTTATGGTGATCGAGCATCGCACTGTAGTCCATCTTATAGATATGGTCACCCGAAAGGATGATAACATAATCGGGATCGTATCTTTCGATAAAGTTAAGATTCTGATATATCGCGTTTGCCGTTCCCTTGTACCAGTCGGCTGACTTGCTCTTCTGATACGGCGGCAATACCATTACACCGCCGAAGGTACGGTCAAGATCCCACGGCTGTCCGTTTCCGATGTATTCGTTAAGCACGAGCGGCTGATACTGCGTGAGCACACCGACCGTGTCGATACCCGAGTTTATGCAGTTTGAAAGAGTAAAATCAATGATGCGGTACTTACCGCCGAAAGGTATAGCGGGCTTTGCGGTTTTTTCGGTCAAGGTGAAAAGTCTGCTACCCTGTCCGCCTGCCAAAAGCATGGCAATGCATTCTTTTTTCTTATACATTAAGATTATACCTCCGTAAAAATATTATTCTTTTGCCTATCGGCTAATTTGTGTATTTACTTACGATCCTGATTATATCGCGTCCGTACTTTTCCGCTTTCTTTTCGGATATTCCTTTTATCTTCAAAAGTCCGCGTATATCGGTCGGTTTATCTATCGCTATCAAATTTACCGTAAGGTCGGTTATCACGATATACGGCGGAAGTCCGAGCTTGTACGCCGTTTTGGAGCGCCATTCTTTAAGCTCTTTTACAAGATGCTCGTCTGCTCTTACCCCGTCCGGTACCGGCATTACGCCGACCTCAGGTTTTTTCCTTGCGCTTTCTGCGATAAATCTGTCTGTTACTTTAATAAGCGGATACTCTCCGTCTGTCCTCCTGAGATACCCGTCGGCAAGCATGTCTTCAATGATCTTTCTTACCGAGCTTTTATCATGCAATTTAAATATTCCAAACTCGTAAAGCCTGTCATATCCGCGAGCGGCAAGCTTTTCGCTTCTTTTTCCCGCGAGTATATCTACTATCGCACCGATACCGTATCTTCCGCCTGTTTTAAGCACGAGCGTGCCTATTATAAGCTTCATCGAATCAAGCGTTACCGCCTTATTACGTCTTAAGCAAGAGGAACATTTCCCGCATCCGTCATTTTTATATTTTTCGCCGAAGTAAGCTAAAATATTAGCTCTCAGGCAACCTCCCGACTTACACAGACCAACCATTTTTGACAATTTTTCCTTGTTGATCCGCTTCGTTTGCTCGACCTGCTCGGGATCGCTGTCCTGTGAGCCGCTCGGCATATCTATAAGATACTCTGCAAGCTTAACGTCTTTGTAAGAGTACAACAGCACACATTCGGCATCCATGCCGTCCCGTCCGGCACGTCCCGCCTCTTGGTAATATGCTTCTATGCTCAGCGGTATATTGTAGTGTATAACAAATGAAACATTGGACTTGTCAATGCCCATACCGAACGCGTTCGTTGCAACTATCACTCGGCAACGATCGTATACAAAATCGTCCTGTGCGGTGTTACGTTCGGCTTCGGACAGCCCGGCATGATACTTTACCGCGCTTACACCGTTATATACAAGCTCCTCACAGAGCAGATCGGTGTTTTTTCTCGTGGAACAATAGATTATCCCCGCTTTTCCCGGCCGCCGCTTAATGAAATCAATTATGTAATCGACCTTGTCTTTAGGTGTTTCAACGCCGAAATAAAGTCCCGGTCTGTCATATCCGGTCGTAAACACAGCGGGATCATTTAGCTCAAGCAGTTCGCATATATCCTGTTTTACACGCTCGGTAGCCGTTGCTGTAAGCGCCGCTACGACAGGGCGTTGCTTAAGCTTTGTCACAAAATCCTTTATCAAGAGATAACTGCGTCTGAAATCGTGTCCCCATTGCGACACACAGTGCGATTCGTCAATGGCGACAAACGATATATCAGCCTTTTCGGCAAAGCCTAAAAATTGCGGAGTCTGCAATCTTTCCGGCGCCACATAAATTATCTTATATTCCCCTCGCGAAGCGTTTGCCATCGCCAATGAGCATTGACGCGCAGTAAGGGTGCTGTTGATGTACGCCGCTCTTATGCCGGCGGCTCCGAGTGCCGCCACCTGATCGCGCATAAGCGATATCAGAGGAGAGATAACGAGCGTTATACCGGGCATCATCAGTGCGGGAAGCTGGTAGCATATGGATTTACCCGAGCCTGTCGGCATGACTGCAAGAACGTCACGTCCCGAGAGGATCGTTTCAACGACCTCGCGCTGACCCGGGCGAAAGCTGTCGTAACCGAAAAACTTTTTCAGCGCCTGTTTTGCAGGGCTGATTATTTTTACCGAATATTCTTCTGACATTCTGCTCTTTGCCTCGGCTTTCCGTACGTCCTTTTCATCCACACTACTTCAATTTATATTATATATCATCTCATCCTTAAAGTAAAGAGCAATTTGGAAATTACCAAAAAATTCAGCCAAAAACGCCCTCAAAAGCGCAAATATAACGTCATAACACACAAAAAACGCTATGTGTTTTTGTGTAACTCGGCATATTTCTGACGTGTTGCCTCTCCTCCTCTGATATGCCTGACCGATTTATTCATCTGCATCAGGGTCTTGATCTCTAAAAAAAGCGAAGAATCGATATAGCCGAGCCGATCGGTAATATCCTTATGTACAGTCGATTTTGAAATTCCGAACTTTTTTGCCGCACTGCGTACTGTACATTTGTTCTCGATTATGTACGCCGCCACGCTTTTTACACGCTCCGTAATTGCATCCTTCAAATCATTCACCTCGCCATACATTTACTTAAATATGTGTTTAAATATATGGCGGAGAACATACAAATATGTGACGGCATACACTCAAAAAGTATAGCCGCCCGAATCTCGGGCGGCTATACTTTCAGTCGATCATCCAGGTAACTTCCATTTCCTCTTTCACCAGAATAACTCCCGGCGACAGCTTTGACGACAGCGAATCATGCCCCTCTCGAAGCAACATTCCATGCCCACGTTGCTCGTCGATCCATTTACAGCAATCCGCATACTGTGCACTTTCCAACCCCACGATCTTTTTGCCCAGCGCGTCGACGATTACCGTCACCTTTCGCCGCGAATCCATAAGCGCCTCTCTTAATACCTCACTTTTCACTCTCGCAAAGTCCGAAAGACCGAATTCCTCATCATAGATCGCGTTTACACCGTTTTTGGCTATGCCGTCAGAGATCAGCTCGAGTATCATCATATCCGCGGCTGTTTTTACGGAGATACGCTTTTCGAATACGTACACATCCTCTTTGTACGATTTTTCCACTACCTCCTTATCCATTGTGATATCCGAAATATCAAATCCAAGTCCGATAAGAAGCTGTAAGACCTTTTCTGTCTGCTTTTTTCCCTCTTCAATAGCTAAAAACGAGGTCTTGTTTGTGTCAGATACCGTTATCGTGATATTCATGATGTCCGCTTTGAGCTCTCTTTTTGCCGTGCCTGTCATTTTAATTTTTCCCATGCCGATAACCTCATTTCTTATTTGGTAAGTTCAGTATACAGCATGCAGTGTACTATAAAAAGGACAGTAAAAAAGCTCTGCCGGAACGACAGAGCTTTTCGGAATACAATTTATTACATAAGATTTGCTTTGATATAATCTGCGCTTTTCTTTGCGGCCTTCATAGGATCACCGTCTACCCAGAAAGAATCCTGCTCAACGATGTAATGCTTAACTCCTGTTTTCTCTGCAGTCTCAACAATCTTCTTCCATTCGAGATTTCCGTTACCGATATGAGTATACTGCTGAACTATCTTTGTTCTGTCGTCTTCCTTAACCTCAAGGACCTCCATCTCCTTAAGATGAAGAATGTCAATTCTGCCGGCAAGCTTTTCGATCCAGCTTCTTACGTCTCCGCCGCCATGCTGTACCCAATACGTATCAAGGCAGAATGATGTGTTAACAGGGTCAAGGTTATCTACAAGATAATCCATTATTGTGCGGTCGCCGTCGATCTTTCTGAACTCATGGCTGTGATTGTGATATGTAAATCTGAAGCCGTTTTTATGTATTATTTCAGCAAACTTGTTTGCCTTTTCGCAAAACGCCTTCAGCTCATCAAAGCTGTGAGTATAAAATCCGCCGATACCGATATTCGTAGTTCCGAGGATCCTGTGAGTTTCCATTGCCATTTCAGGGTCTGCGGTCAGACTGTCAAAGGGAAGATGCGTACCAACGATCGAAATGCCGTTGTCATGCGCGAGCTTTGCGTATTCCTCTGCGGGAAGGTTAAGGCTTATCGTCTGCAGCTCAGTATAGCCGAACTCAGCAAGCTTCTTAAATGTTTCAGCAGTTGTTACTGCGTCATCCTTGGGCATGTGATCTCTTACAGTCCATGCCTGTATACCGAATTTCTTTAACATAGTTTCGTACCCCTTTTCTTTTCGTGCGGCTTCGCCGTTGTTTAACATTATTATAAACGATATTTCGTTAAAGTCAAGTATTAAATTAAAAAAATATGTTTTTTGGCTCTTTTGTTATAGAAATATTCATATCTTCTATGCTAAAATTATAAAAAATCAAATATCAGGAGAAATACATCATGTGGAATGGCTTTGAATCAAAGGAATTTATTTTTGCCGAGCGTGACGCCCGTATAATATATCCGAAGGTAAACGCTAACGGCAGGTTGCTTTTTAAGACCGAGTATCTCGACGCTTTTCCGGGCTTTGATATTGCCATGCTTGAGCGTGGATATCACCTCATCTTTATCTCCCACCGTTCGCGCTGGGCACCCGACAATGAAATAGATATAATGGCTGATTTTGTTCGCTTTGCAGCAAAAGAGCTTGGTGCAAGCGAAAAATGTATACTTGAAGGCATGAGTTGCGGAGGCTTACAGGCAGCGCGCTTTGCCGAAATCTATCCGGAGCTTACTTCCGTGATGTATCTCGACGCACCTGTCATGAATCTTTTAAGCATGGCGGGACTCGGCGAATGTAAAGACGAAGGTGTTCAAAGCTTTTACAGAGAGATATGCAACACCTTCGGCGTAGGCAGTTCAACGATAATAAACCTCAGAAAAAGCGCGATAGACAATATGAGACCGCTTATAGAAAACGAGATACCGATCATTATGCTGTACGGCAACGCCGACGATTGCGTTATCTACACCGAAAACGGCAAGGTTCTTGAAGACTACTACACAGCCAACGGCGGAAACATCAAAGTTATCGCAAAATCCATGTGCGGTCATCATCCGCACGGTCTTGATGACCCGGCTTTGATAATCGAGTTTATTGAAAAAAATATGAAATGACAAGAAAACCGCCGTGATATACGGCGGTTTTCCTTATCGGACAAGTCCGATAATACTATATTATATCAAACGGTTATTTGCTGTTCTTGATCTCGTTTTCGTACTTTTCAACCATCTTCTTAACCATCTGACCGCCGATAGAGCCGGCCTGTCTGGAGGTAAGATCACCGTTATAACCCTGCTTTAATGTTACGCCGACTTCGCTTGCCGCTTCCATCTTAAACTTTTCAAGTGCTTCATTTGCTTCGGGAACACGTGCCTTATTTGTAGCCATTTTTATTCTCCTTTGAATTATTCTTCAATCTTAACTGTCAATCTATATTATCGACATTACGCATGATGCTCTCCGACAAATCCTCATCGGTCGCATTCCGCGCTTGCCTGATATATGAGCCTCTTTCGGGCTCGGTATTATTATTGACCGATGATGTCGGATTATAACTGCCAATTTTTTGTTTTCTTGACCGATCTGATTTTATTCATCCGACAACAAAACTTTTTTCGCAGTTTTTGTGAACTTTTATCGTCGTGATATTATTATGATTCACTATCCTGCTTTTATTACATGGAATTTGTCGGTATTTTTCAAAAGTT
>JAFUMW010000137.1 GCA_017482465.1 Clostridia bacterium | reverse complement strand
GTGTTCATATGTATTCCTCCTTAATATTAGTTATATTTTTTGCGGGAAAGTTCCCTTTCAAAAACATTGGTCACACAACGGTTCACACCATTATCTTCTGCGCCATCTCACGGCTTACGGCAATACGCGAATCCTTTACGTTGACTATAAGGTTTCCGCCTATTGTGTTTATTATAGTCACGCTCGAGCCGACCACAAAGCCGAGGTTCTCAAGATGCTTCTTCACCTCGGGAAGTCCGCCGATCTTCTTAATTATATTCTCTTCACCTACTGTTGCGAATGTAAGCGGCATCATGTCTGTATCCTTTCTTCTGCCGATCATGTTAGCAGTTGCTAACTTTTTTGCCAAAAACATGGTTAGCGCCCGCTAACCATATCTATATTACTATGTTTATGCGAATTTGTCAAGAGTTTTTGGCAATTTTTTTGATAAAATTTAAATTTTTAGCATTTTGCACACCAAATTTTACCGATTTTATGATCTTTATGAGTTCTTTTTACAAAAAACACGGCGGAGCAAGCCCCGCCGCGGACATATCGGTCAGATCATTCGCCTGTGGCGTCCTCTGTCTCTTTTTTTATCATCTCGAAATATTTTTCTTTTGTCAATGTGAGAAACTTTTTCCACGCGGTATCATCGATAAACGGATTGAAGTCATCGGTAATAAGCTTGCTTTTGCCGACTGTGTCATTGTTTCCGACATGGTTGCCGAGGTGAATATCAACATGCTCGTCGATCATCGCGTCGATCGCGGGGACAAATTTTTCGCGTGCTTCGGTTGAAAGTCCGTATTTATCAAGAAATTCACGCGTCATTGAGTTGCGTCCCACTCCTCCGTGCATCGCCGCGCGAAGCGTGCGCTTGCCGTCTGTGACATTGAAGAAAAAAGCCATGGTTCCCGGAGTATGTCCGGGCGCGCTCTTGCAAAGGATCTCGGTGTTCCCCAGTTTAACAGTGTCTCCGTCTGACAAAAGCACATCGGGCGTAAATGCCTCATGGTAGACCGTGTTAAGCTCTTTTGCCCATGTAAGATCGACACTGCCGTCGGCATAAGGGGCATCTTCTTTTGATATAAAGGTCTTTGCACCTGTAAGCTCGACGAGCGCACGTGCCGCGCCGAGGTGGTCATAATGACCGTGTGTTATCACGATATACTTGATATCCTTCGGCGAGAAACCGAGCTCATGCATATTTTCGGTAACGATATACAGGCTTTGCGGATATCCCGGGTCGATGATTATAAGTCCGTCACCGGTATCAATAAGATGAGTCGAGGCGGGTATCGTTCCGACAAAGTAGAGATTACCGAATATCTTAAAGGGTTTGACCGTGCCCTCCCACGGATGAAATATGTTTGCCATAGTATTCTCCTGATCAGCGGTATATCGTCTTAAGTGCTTCGCGCACCTTTGCTTTTGATCCTTCGCTCGTATCCATGACTGCAGAGGAAGCGGAAAGCTCGTCTGTGTATACAGTGAGCGAGCGCTCGTCAAGCGGGATATTTATGTCCGTAAAGCACACGGGAAGCCCCATCTCGCGAAGCTTCTTTACTATGGGCTCATGGTCAAAGCCGTTATATGCAAGCTGGATTATCAGTCCCATCGCCACAAGCTCGCCGTGTACGAAATCGACCGTTTCTTTATAATAATAGCTGCGGCTCTTTTCATAGAACTTATGAGCTATCGCACACTGGTTGGAGCCTTTGGAAATACCGCTTATAACACCTGTTACCGCGATGGCGTAAAAGATCGCCTTTTCAAACTCGGGTGTTATCTTCTTTTCGGCAAGAGCCGTTAACAGCAACTCATACTTTTCTTCGTAATAATCGTATATCTGCTTTGATAGAGTATGCGCTATCTCAAGTCCCATCGGTATCTCGTCTTCACTCTTACCGTACACTCTGTGATTTATCTATATCAACTTTGCCATCGAATCCATGATACCTGCCCAGAACAGACGGGGCGGCTGATCTATCATTATGCCAAGGTCAACGATGACCGCGTCAGCCTCCTTCATGAGCTTGATGCTGCCGATGTGCGCGTGGGTATTTCTGTCATAAAGCACGCTCAGCGGTGTTGCCGCCGCACAGGTCGCCGATATGGTAGGGATCTGTACAAGCGTCAGATCAGCGCGTTCCGCTGCAAATTTAACAGTATCCATTACAACGCCGCCTCCGACTCCGCAGATGATATCAAAGCCGTTATCATTTGCGTAAGCGGCAAGCTCGTCCGCGGTTTCAAAGCAGGGGGTGCTTGTAAAGATCGTAAATTCATATGCAAGCTTTGTGTTCTTGAGCGCATTTTCGATACGGGTATGCGCGGCTTTGTAGCCGTTCTCTCCGCATATAAACAACGCCTTTTTTCCGAAACGCGCAAGCTCGACCGCGAGGTTATCTTCTATCGCGTTTTTTTCCTGTATGTAACGTCCGCAACCGAATTTGTATGCTATATCTGTATTTAGTGCCACAATTTTCATCTCCTTCTTGACTTTACTTCATTATACTGCTATAATTATGAAATGTAAAGATGTTTTATTGCTGTATAAACACTTAAAATTGCTCTTTTTGTACAAAGGAGGCAAGCTTATGATAATCAAAGGCTATTGGGGCAAACGCGAAGAAAACGAGCGCACCGTCATCGTAAGCTGCGGACATGTTTTCACTTATAAAGGCAGAGAGATAAACCGTCCGAGGGGACGCAGCGACTACCTTTTATTATATATTTATCACGGAAGCGCGAAGTTTTATTTTTTCGGGCGTGAACATATCTGCAACTCCGGAGACTTTGTTTTATATGCTCCGCATGAGCCTCAGCACCATATTTACGAATCAAATCTTTCGGGTGAATTTTATTATGTTCACTTTACAAGTGAGGATGAAGATTTTTTATCCTTACTCGGTATGGAAAGCTCCAAGCCCTACTCGGCTATGCCGTCTTCATCTGTCAGCGATGTTTTTGAAGAGATACTTTCAGAGCTTCAGCAGAAAAATCCCGGGTACAAGGACATGTGTACGAGTCTTGCACAAAACCTGTTTATCAAGGTAAGCAGGCAGATATCGAAAAACAGCAATACGTTCCATGCTAACGACATCGGCTCGGTCATACAGCATATACAGCAGTTTTACAAGGACAACAACTCTCTCGAGGAGTATGCGAACATGTGCGGTCTGAGCAAGTATCATTTCCTGCGTGAATTTCAAAAGGCGGCGCACATGCCGCCTGTGAAATACAGAAACAAGATACGGCTCGAGCACGCAAAAGAGCTTCTTACGAACACAAGTCTTGACATTAAAATAATCGCTGAGAAGCTCGGATATTCGTCAGCCGGATACTTTTTCGAGGTATTCAAATCCTCAGAGGGAGTCTCGCCGCGTGAATACAGAAAGAAAACAAAAAAACTTATTTTTGAGGAGGAAAACAAATAATGGCAGTCTGTGACAGGATATTTGAAAGGATCGACGAGTTAAATGATGAGTTTGTCGGCTTTTGGGAGAAGGTTTGCAACATCGAAAGCCCGACCGTTTACAAGGAAGGAGTCGACCGTGTAAGCAAATGCTTTATTGATGTAGCAGAAGCTCGCGGATGGAAGGTCGAGGTATTAAGGCAGGAGGTCTCGGGTGACTGCGTATGTATTACTATGAACTCTGACAGCAATGCCCGTCCCGTATCCACGTGCGCTCACATAGATACGGTCCATCCTGTCGGCTCGTTCGGCTCACCTGCGGTGAGGATAGAGGGCGACAGGATATACGGTCCGGGCGTTACCGACTGCAAGGGCGGTGCGGTTGCCGCGCTTTATGCAATGTGTGCACTTGACGACTGCGGCTTTGATGCGCGTCCGGTCATGCTTTTGTTACAGTCAGACGAGGAGATGAACAGCATTCCCAGCGGTAAGGCTACGATAAACTACATATGCGAAAAGGCAAAAAATTCTATCGCTCACTTAAACTGCGAAAGCAGCCGTATCGGCGAATACTCCGCCGTGCTTTCACGCAAGGGTATATGCCGTCACCACGTTGAGATAAAAGGAAAAGCGGCACACGCGTCAAAGTGCGGGCTTGGCGCAAGCGCGATCGAAGAGGCGGCGCACATCATACTTGATTTTGAAAAGTACAAGGACACAGGCTCGCTGACATTTAACTGCGGTACTATACACGGCGGTTCTGCCGAGAACACCGTTCCGGATTTCTGCTCTTTCTCGGTAGAATTCCGTTTTCACAACAATGATGAATACGAAAGGGGCATGGAGATATTAAAACGCGCCACAAGCACATCCCGCGTTGAGGGTACAGAGATCACGCTGATATCAAAGGGTGTAAGACCGGCTATGGAAAATAGTGAGCGCAACTATGAGCTTCTGGACAAAATGAACGCGATATACGCAGAAAACGGTCTGCCTACGCTTATCGCACGCGCAAGTCTCGGCGGCTCGGATGCCGCTGAAACGACTGTGGCGGGTATTCCCTGCGTTGACTCTATAGCTGTTGCGGGCGATCTTATCCACACAGTGGGCGAATATGCCATGATACCTACGCTTGCCGAGACGGCAAAG
>JAFUMW010000136.1 GCA_017482465.1 Clostridia bacterium | reverse complement strand
CGGCAGATTTGCCATTGACCAGCGCTTTGTGCCGTCCGGATTGGGCGAGTAATCATCTATATCACAAAGTGAAAACAGGTGTCCGAACGCCCATGTTACTATGTAGCCCGAGCCCTCATAATAATTCTGCCTTTGGGACATATTACCTATGCTTGACACGATGTTGCGTGCAAGAGAGGGCTTTTCGGCTATTATCGATTTCATAATTAATATTCCTATAGTTTATAAATATTTGTGCTCTACCGTATCACGGAGTCCGGAATAGAAGTTGTATGCGTATGCAAACCATACAAGACTGAGTATAAGAACGGCTATCCATGATTCCGGGAACTCATGACAGATAATAAACGACGATACATTAAGTGTGCAGGCGACGATGAAAAGGGAGAGTGAAACGCAAGCTCGCTGTTTATTTTTCTTTATATCAAACGCATTGTGAGAAGCCACGGTGTCCGCATTTACAGCAAGCGATTCGCGAACTGCATCCTGCTCAGCGATCTTAAATATAAGACGTGTCCATATTACATGCTGGATAATGAGCAATACAAGCTCGGCCAGAAGCACATAGAATGTTGCAATGTAAAAATCATAGGCGGCAAAGGAGCGTGTTACCGAATCGTAAGAAAAGTTGATCACAAATGCCCAGCGCATGAAATAAGCGATGACAGAAGCCAACGATGTAAGAGCTGAAACAACTGTAAATAAACGTGTTTTATATCCGGTCTTACCGACCATGAGCGAAATCACAAGCATCATAACAGGCATTATAAACCTGGGAACTATATTCATGTCATCAAGCATGACACACAGTATAAACAAGCCGGCGATCGAAGCCAAAAAGAAGGCGGAAATAAGCGTTATAGCCCTATGCTTACCTGTATCGACTATTTTAAGCTTATAGCCATCGGCGATTCTTGCCGCAAACTCTTTCTCACTTCCAAACCGCTTCATAAACGGTAATATGAGCGAAAGCCATACTATGCCAAAAATCAGCGATGCGGTTATACATACAACATAAAACATTGGCTTGAACGAAAGCCAGTTTCGGTGTCCTTCGCTCATGATCAGCGAGCTCTGGCCCGACAGCTCTGTAAATTCAGGGAGTGTGTTAAGCACACAGCTTGCCGCAAGAAAGACATAGGTAAAGCGCTCGACTGTATGTATTCCTTCATTTTTTGAGCGCCCGAGCGGCTTATATATACTTTTCCCGTCATACAGACTCGAAAGCTCGCTTAGTCCGTCAAAGAAGTATTTGAATGCGGGGATCCCCCAAACGAGCTTCATCGTGTTCAGTGCAAATGTTATGGTAAGTATCATGGTGCCGTCAATATGAGGCGTGAGAAAAAAGCAAATAAATCCGGCAAAATTAAGCCAAGCCATTTTTGTTGCCGAGTTAGCAGCGCTTTCCATTTGTACGGAAATGTAACGCACACGCTTAAGTGACGAAAAGATAAAGATCCACCCGATAAAATCCGGGAGCGGATCGATCACATTTATCGCCGGATTAAATATGAAAACGAACGCAAACGCGAGTAATGCTATGTTCATATAAATCTCCAAGTTATTTGTTGTTTTTTATCGGCATATCCTCGTCGCCCGGCAAACATATTCTCATATACGAGCTTATGACCAACCACACGCTGAGAACGAGCCAAACAAGTCCGAGAAGAGCCGAAAGAAGCGCAATGATGCTTTTTATGTTTTGAGATGCTCCCGTTACGGAAAAAGACAGACCGGTACATAAATAATAGATGATCATTACGATAAGGTCGCGGTAAGCGCTTACAGTCAGCTTTTTATCATCGACGGATCTTGATACCTCGGCGATACCGAAGTACATGAACATGTTAAACACGAATACCGATAAGATGATAAACGCTCGGCAGACCCTCGAGAGCACGTACGCATCGGAAACAACATTGTAAGCTGTTAAAAGCTGTACGATCGTATTAAGCAAATATGAAACGCCGAGTGAAACAGACATGACCCGTGTTATCCTGAATGAACTGCTGTAAAGCATAAGCTTGCTTGAAGCAGCAAACAAAACAATCGAGCCGAAAATGCCGACTATGCTTACAATGAAATTTACTCCGGATGTGAAGCCGAAAGCAAATAAATATCCGATAAATAATAGTCCGAATCCCACTGTGCTGTACCGTCCTTAATCAACAGCGCCAAACTTTGAAAGAGGCTGGACGCGGAAAATGACCTTTCCGAAAATGTGTCTTGTATCAACCGTGCCGATATCAGAACCGCGGCTGTCGTTGGAATGGTTTCGGTTATCGCCCATAAGGAATACCTCTCCATCGGGAACGACGAACGGAAAGTCAACATCGTATTTATACATACTCGACCCGGATTCATAGTTGACATACGGTTCGATCTCGGGGTTGCCGTGTTCATCGGAATAAAGCGGCTTGCCGTCAACATAAACGAGCCAATTCGAAAAATCTATATCGACAGTTTGTCCTTCGGTGGCGATAACACGCTTTACTATAGCACCTTCAACATGACTTTCAGGCGACTGAAATACTACTATATCACCAACCTTGGGTTCATACCCGAGATTGCTAACAGCGAGAACCTCACCGTCGATAAGTGTGTTCATCATAGACGGACCGTCAACAACCGTAAGCCTGCCGATAAACATAAAGGTAATGATGGTGATCACCGCAGCGATTATCACCATTTCAACGAAATCATATACAGCACGTGCAAAACGCATCGCTTGTTTCACTGCCTTTCTCGGTTATTTTCTTATAAACGATTCGAGAAGTCTGTAGCCGTCGGGGATATAGTTTCCTGCAGACTCGCAATTCTTCTCACTGTACATTTCCACACCGTCCGATTTTTTATCCGAAGAATAGATAAAGAACGGAACAGGCTCCATTGTATGTGTTCTCTTGCAGATCGGAGTAGGATGATCGGGAAGAACGAGTATCGAAAATTCCTCTTTGCTCTCCGCAAGATAATTGTAAACAGGTTCGAGTATGAGCTTGTCAATTTTTTCAACCGAAAGTATCTTGTTGTCAAGCTCGGCTCTGTGCCCGCATTCATCGGGAGCTTCCACATGAAGGTAAACAAGATCGCGTCCGCGCTTATATGCGTCGATCGCGGCGTTTGCCTTGCCTGTGTAGTTGGTGTGTACATTACCTGTAGCGCCGTCAACGTCGACAGACTCCATGCCGGCACACAGTCCAATTCCTTTTATAAGGTCAACTGCCGATATTACTGTTGCATCAAGCCCCCATTTTTCCTTGAATACAGGGAGAGAGGGGCGTCTTCCGGGACTCCAGAACCATGCTGAGTTGGCGGGTCTGAGTCCGCGCTCACGGCGCGCAACATTCACAGGATGATCCTCGAGGATGTCATAGCTTTCGCGCATCATTTTGTAGAACATTTCTCCGTCCTTATCTTTGGGGAGATAGTTTGTGATCTTTTGAGTAAGAATGTCGTGGGGACGCATAAAATTATATTTCTCGATGCCGTTCTTTACTATCATACAGTGGCGGTAACTTACTCCGGTGTAGAAATGCAGACCATCCTTTCCGAAGTGAGCTTCGAGTGCTTTTATTAACTCGTCAGCCTCAGCTGTTGTGATCTCATCGGCGCTGTGGTCGAGCATTGTGCGCTCGTCGTAGTCGCAGTCTTCCTCGCTTATTGTGACAAGATTGCATCGGTACGCAGTGTCATCGTCGTCCATATGTAAGCCCATGCTGACAGCCTCAAGCGGCGAACGTCCTTTTGAATATATTTTAGGGTCATACGACATAATGGCAATGTTGGCGGTATCGCTTTCGGGTACCATACCGTCGGGTACATTTGAAACCGTGCCGCAAATAGAAACCTTTGCAAGCTTGTCCATAAAAGGCTTATCTGCCTTTTCCATGGGGGTAAGCCCGCCGAGTTCTTCGATAGGATAATCAGCCATTCCGTCGCATACGAGTATCAGGTATTTCATGATCGGGTCCTTTCAGGGTAAAAGAATTTTTGCCGCCGCAAACTGCGGTCTTTAGATGATATTATAACTCTTATATTATATAATGACAACCGATTTAGGTCAAAATTTACATTTTATTTTCAAAAAAAGACCCGTGTCCGTTTTGGGGACACGGGTCAGATCATGACTGTAATTCGCAAATTTGCATTATTGAATATGCCGCTTCTGCGCGTGTGACAGGTTCTTTGGGCAGGAATCTGCCATCTTTTAATTCAATAATGCCTCTGTCAACACAATAGTCAACCGCGCTTTTCGCCCAATCCGAAATGTCGGAGTCGCTGACTGTCGAACCTACCTCGGATTGACTAAGCTTTTTGTATCCGAGGTAGCGGTAAAGCATGACAGCCATCTGTTCACGTGTAATGGGAAGCTCGGGGGCGAAAACATAAGGCTCAACGCCTGTTACTATTCCCTCTTTATTTGCCCATGCGGCGGCTGATGAATAATACGCGCCGGATTTTACATCTTTAAATTTTTGAATATTGATCTTAGGTGCGTTTTCAAGGCGGTGCAATATAGTTACGAACATGGCACGATCAAGAATAGTCTCGGGCGCGAACTCGTTCTCGCTCACACCGTTCATTATACCTCTTTTCCCCATGTATTCTACCGCTTCATAGTAGGGGGAATCCGGCGTGATATCGGTATACGGAAAGCTCCAATCGGCGAGAGGGTCGGTAATTGTGATGACTTCGAGCTCTTGCATGGCATCGACAAACCACTCAGCCATTACTCGGTGTCCGTTTCTGTTCGGATGAACACCGTCACCATAGTATTCGGGGTTTTGAAAATCGAATGTCAAAGCAAAGCTTCCATCCTCTTTATAGAGGTAAAAATCCTTAAAGTACTCGCTTCTGAAGCTGTCAAAATAGGGTATATCATACTCTTCGCATGCAAGCTTCATCTCATCAACGAACTCTTCCAAGGTATTACCATATCTGTTTGAAGATGTTGAGAAATATCCGCCGTTGCGAAGCGGTGAGCTGAAAACTATCATTTTGTCCGGGAAACGGTCGATAAGCGTTTCGATCAGTACACGTACACCGATCTGAAAACGCTTGAAATCGCCTGCATTTTGCCCGAAATCATTTACTCCGCCGAGGACAAATATCATATCTGTGTCATTTGCTATGTTGGGCACACGGTCGATAAAGGATATCTGTCCGCTGCCGCCGATGCCGCCGATGTTTGATCCGCTGAGACCCTGTCCGTCGGGCGTTATGTGATATTTGTCTTCGATAAACTGATAATATCGGTGATCGGTATGACTGCCCGCTGTTATAGAGTCGCCGAGAAAGCTTATCTTCGGCTTATCTGCGGGAGCGGTGACTCCCGGAACTCTTACGGTAAGCTCGAGCGGTTTTATCGGTTCTTCAAGAACATAAACTGTTATGCTGTCACTTGCTTCGCCGTTGCTTGCCGTGACAGTAAATTTCCCGGCTGACCGAGCTGTTACTGTGCCGCTTTCATCGACTGTTATGCCGCCAGAGTCTGCATTGTAAGTAACATTATTTTCCGAAGTATTCAGTGACAGAGTATCGCCTATATTCATGCGGTAAACATGCTTGTCAATAAGCGAACTCGGGGCACTCGCCGAAACATTGAGCGCGGTTAAAAGTAATATCATCAAAATGCTTGAGTAAAAAAGTATCTTCTTCAATTTTCGTGCCTCCGCGTTTTATATTTATGCAAAATTGTACCATATCGGACGGCTAAAGTCAACAATATTTATTTAATTCGCGCTTGTTTAAAAATTCTATTGACTTAAGTTTGAATATTTGGTATACTATAAATTGTATTAATATGTAAATCTATTTGATTGACGCGTAAGCGTCGGGAGGAAATATTGATTATTCAACTTGAAGAAGCAAAATATAAGCTTCAGGGAATGAGAACCAATATCGCCGAGCTTGGAAGCGCTTTGCAGATCGACAAGCTCCGCGAAAAGGCTGATGAACTCGAAAAAACTACGTTTGAGGCTGATTTCTGGAACGATCAGGAAAACTCAAGCGCCGTTTTACGCAAGGTAAAACAGCTCAAGGACAAAATCAAGAAATATGACGATCTTGCTACCCGTCTTGAGGATGCTATCGTTCTTGCAGAGATCGGTATCGACGAGGGGGATGAATCGCTCATCCCGGAGGTCGAGGCAGAAGTCGAAGGTATTGCCGCAGATGAAGAACGTCAGCGTATAGAGATACTTCTTTCGGGTGAATACGACCAAAACAACGCTATCGTATCCTTTCACCCGGGAGCAGGCGGTACTGAGGCGCAGGACTGGGCGCTTATGCTCTACCGTATGTACACAAGATGGGGCGAAAAGCACGGTTATAATGTAAAGCTCATCGACTGGCTCGACGGCGAAGAGGCAGGTCTCAAGAGCGCGACGATCATGGTCGAGGGCGACAATGCCTATGGCTATCTCAAGAGTGAAAACGGTGTTCACAGACTTGTACGTGTATCTCCGTTTGACTCCTCCGGAAGAAGACATACATCCTTTGCCTCTGTAGAAGTAATGCCCGAGTTTCAGGATGACGGCAAGATCGAGATACGTGACGAGGATATCGAAGTAACGGCGCATCGCTCGAGCGGAGCCGGCGGTCAGCACGTAAACAAGACCGACTCTGCTATACGTATAGTACACAAGCCTACCGGCATAGTGGTCGGCTGTCAGACAGAGCGCAGTCAGCTTCAGAACAAGGAAACGGCTATGAAGATGCTCAAGAGCAAGCTTATGGAGATAAAAGAGCGTGAAAAGCTTGAGCGTATCGAAGATATCCAGGGTAACAAAACGAATATCGAATGGGGTGCACAGATACGTTCATACGTTTTCATGCCATACACACTTGCAAAGGACACTCGTACCGGCTATGAGGACGGAAATATCAACGCTGTCATGGACGGTGAAATAGACGGATTCATAAACGCCTATCTTAAGGCTAACGCAAACAAGGGTCAGGAACTCTGATCTGCTCGGAGGTAGTATCATGATACAGTTAAACGAGTACGTTAAGGGGATCTACACTGATGAAAAGGGGACTGTGCTTCCCTATCGGCTTTATGACCCGAAGCTCGGTTCAGGCAGACCGCTGCTCGTGTTTTTACACGGTGCGGGTGAAAGAGGCACGGATAATGAGGTTACTCTGAGCAAGCCTGTAGCGCCGTTTGCTGAAGAATGTGCGCTCGACCTTGAGGATTATGGAGCTTATCTTCTTGCTCCGCAGTGTGCCTGCGATCATCAATGGGTCGACAAACCGTGGGGAAAGGGATCGTATGATCAGTCGTCAATTCCGATATCAAAGCATCTTGCGGCGGCTAAATCGCTTATTGATGAGATTGTAGAAAAGTACGACATTGACAAGAACAGAATATACATTATGGGATGCTCGATGGGAGGCTTTGGAACGTGGGATATGATAACACGCTTCCCAGGCTACTTCAGGGCGGCGCTCCCCATTTGCGGCGGCGCTGATCCCAAAATGGCTGAAAAGATCAAGGATATGCCTATATGGACATTCCATGGCGACGCTGACGACGCAGTGCCCGTTCAGGGTACTCGCGAAATGGTCGAAGCGCTGAGGGCTGTAAACGGCGATATAATCTACAGCGAGTACAAGGGATGCGGCCACGGTGTATGGAAACACGTACACAGCGCAAAATGCGTTTATGACTGGCTTTTCTCAAGATAATGAATGAATGCATATATAAATGAAAGGATCGTTAAAATCATGCAACAGACAAATACTTTTCTCGCCGAGCAGGCAAGAAAGATCAGGATCGGTATAATTGAAGGCGTATACAGAGCCGCTTCGGGACATCCGGGAGGATCGCTCTCGATCGCTGATCTGATGGCTTACCTCTATTTTGAAGAAATGAACATTGAACCGTCAGAACCGAAGAAGGCTGACCGCGACCGATTTGTTCTCTCCAAGGGACACGCAGCTCCTGCGCTTTATTCAACGCTTGCCAACCGCGGATACTTCCCTGTTGATGACTTGAAGTCGCTTCGTCAGATCGACAGCTATCTCCAAGGTCATCCCGACATGAAAGGTACTCCCGGTGTCGATATGAGTACAGGTTCGCTCGGCCTCGGTATTTCTGCGGCATGCGGTATGGCTCTTTCCGCGAAAGTATCGAACGATTCTTACCGTGTTTACTCGGTGATCGGTGACGGAGAGTCGGAAGAAGGTCAGGTGTGGGAGGCAGCTATGTTCGCAGCTCATTATAAGCTTGACAATCTTTGCGTATTTCTTGACTACAACGGTCTTCAGATAGACGGTACGGTTGCTGATGTTATCGGACCCGCTCCTTTTAAGGAAAAGTTTGAAGCATTCGGTTGGAATGCGATCGAGATCGACGGACACGATTTTGACGCTATAAGAAATGCAGCAGCTTCTGCACGTGAGTGCAAAGGCAAGCCTACAGTTGTTATTATGAAAACTGTAAAGGGACGCGGAGTTTCGTTTATGGAAAACCAGGTAAGCTGGCACGGTAGCGCACCTAAGGAAGAACAGTACAAGCTCGCTCTTGAAGAGCTCGGTGCGTAAATTAGGAGGTATTAAAAATGTCTGAAAAGATCGCTACAAGAGAAGCCTACGGTTCGGCTCTTGCCGAATTCGGGGCAAAGTATGAAAATCTCGTCGTTTTCGACGCCGACCTCGCTGAGGCTACAAAAACCATAAAATTCAAGAAAGCGTTTCCCGAAAGATTTTTCGACTGCGGTATCGCAGAGGGCAATATGATGTCGGTGGCGGCAGGTGTTGCGGCTACCGGTAAGATACCGTTTGTAAGCTCGTTTGCAATGTTCAGTGCAGGACGTGCTTTTGAGCAGGTTCGTAATTCTGTCGGCTACCCTCATCTTAACGTAAAGATCGGTGCTACTCACGCAGGCATTTCTGTCGGCGAGGACGGAGCAACGCATCAGTGCCTCGAGGATATCGCTCTCATGCGCTCTATCCCCGGCATGACAATAATCAATCCTGCCGATGCGGTTGAGGCTCGTCTTGCTGTTGAAGCGGCTATCAATTTTGACGGTCCTGTATATATGCGCTTCGGACGTCTTGCTATACCGGTAATTTTTGATGAAAATTACAAGTTTGAGATCGGTAAGGGTGTTAAACTTATTGACGGCTCCGACGTTACTATAGTTGCTACCGGTCTTATGGTACACGAAGCCATCACGGCTGCTGAAATACTTAAGAACGAAGGTATATCCGCTCGCGTTATCAACATTGCTACGATCAAGCCGCTTGACTGCGAGATCATCCTTGACGCGGCTAAAGAAACCGGCGCTGTAGTTACAGCCGAAGAACACAACATTATCGGCGGACTCGGAAGTGCTGTTTGCGAGCTTCTTGGAGAAAAGATGCCTACACCCGTTTTAAGAGTAGGTACAAGCGACGTATTCGGCCGCTCGGGTAAGGTTCCTCCGCTTCTTGAGATGTACGGTCTTACCGCGGCAAATATTGTTGCCAAAGCAAAAGAGGTAATCAAGCTTAAGAAATAATGATAAAAGCCCGACTTCTTATCGGACGTCGGGCATTTGTTTTGCATTCATGAAAGGCAGACGTATAATGGAAATTAATGAAAATGTATCGAAGAAGGAGATAAAGGCGCTTCTTGATACACTTTATCCTTACAAGATCGAGCTTCATGCACATACTACACCCGTAAGCAGATGCAGTCAGATAACACCCGAGGAGATGGCAAAGACCTACAGCTCTCTCGGATATCACGCAGTTGTTATATCCAATCATTTTATCGGTTATATGTTCGAGGGTATGAGCAAAGAGGAAGCAATCGATTATTACATGAAGGATTACGAGGATTGCGTAAGCCTTGAAGAGAAATACAATATCAAGTTCTATTTAGCGGCAGAGATCAGATTTGAAAAGCAAGGTTGTAATGACTATCTCATCTACGGCTGTGACAGAAGCGTATTATCCACCGCTTACGAGTATCTTGGCTCGGATGTCGAGACCTACAGAAAAGAGGTCAAGCTTGAAAACAGCGTATTTATTCAGGCTCATCCGTTCAGGGACGGTGTGTTCCGCGCTGATCCTGCTTTGCTTGACGGTATTGAAACATTTAATCTGCATCCCGGACAAAATTCGCGTATAGGCTTGGCTGCAAGTTATTCAAAGGAGTGCGGTCTTGAGATCATGACCGCAGGGTCGGATTTTCACCATCCGGATAAGAAGCACGAGGGTGTCGGCGCAATCAGAACAAAGACGCTTCCCTGCGATTCTTTTGAGCTTGCCGAAATACTCAAGAGCGGCGACTATCTTTTCGAGGTTGGCGGAAATTCAATTGTACTTCCGTGACCTCTGTTCAGTTACGCATCATATTCTTTTTGTAAGCAAGCGGCGTTTTGCCGTAGCAATCCTTAAACTTACGGTTGAACGATCGAACATTGCCAAATCCGCAGTGCATGGCAATATCGGTCATGTTTTCACTTGAATATATAAGCATTTCTATCGACTTTTCAAGCCTAAAAAGCGTCAGATAATTCATGAACGACATGCCTGTCAGCCGTTTGAATTCATGAGCAAAATAGTACTTTGATAAATGACACAGCGCACCTACCTCCTCGAGCGATATTTTCTGTGCGAAATTTTCTTCAAGATAAAGATTTATCGTATTAAAGAGATTGAGGTTGTGTGCTGTGTCTATATATTTATATGACAGTTCTCTCAGAAGTATGGCGATAATGTTGTTTTTTGCCGAACGGATAGCAAATTCATACCCCGGCTTTTTCTTCTGATACTCTTCTGCCATAGAAAGTATCGAGCTTTTTAATTGCTCGTACCCTTTATCCCCCTTTGATATCTTGCTGCTGTGCAACCTTATCTTTTGAAACTCATATATTTCCTTATATGTTTTGAGATTGATCTTGAAAATATACAGATTGTTTGGCAGTGTTGACTTGAGCGCATGAATCTCGCCGGGCATAAAGATGCAGATATCACCCTCTTTGAGCTCGGTCTCGCTTGTACTTGTTATAGCGTTCCAGTGACCGCATTTGGTATACACGACTTCAAGCTCTTCGTGATAGTGCGACATATAATTCATGTTGTGCTCATCAAGACCTATATATGGAAAGCTCCCGATAGCTTTGTTATGGCGCTCATACAATGTGTGCGGCATTTACATCACCTCTCCTATAATATAACACAATTCATTTCGGTTTGCAAGCACTTTTTTACTGCAAAAAAGCAATATCTGTCGCAAATTAAGCAATATTGTGGATATAAATAATAATAAAAATGTGCTAATATTATAATGTAATAATAAAATACGGAGGATACCGCAATGAACGAAATTTTCAATATAAAAAAGGTTGAATACGAGGGTCCGACCTCAAAAAATCCCTTTGCATTTAAATATTATGACCCCGAAAAGGTGATCGCGGGCAAAAAAATGAAGGATCATCTCAGATTTTCCATGGCTTATTGGCATACCCTTTGTGCTGACGGTACCGATATGTTCGGTGTCGGCACTATCAACAAGAGCTTCGGCAAACAAGAGGTTATGGAAATATACAAGCAGAAGGTATACGCCGCTTTTGAACTTATGAGCAAGCTCGGCATCGAATATTTCTGTTTCCATGACAAGGACATTGCGCCCGAAGGAGACTCGCTTGATGAATTCCAGTCAAACCTTGATGTGATCGTTCCGATAATCAAGGAGCAGATGAAAAAATATGGTATCAAGCTTCTCTGGGGAACGGCTAACTGCTTCTCGAATCCGAGGTATATGCACGGTGCGTCCACATCGTGCGCCGCTGATTCATTTGCTTACGCGGCGGCTCAGGTAAAGAAGGCTCTTGAGATAACCGTAGAGCTTGGCGGAACGGGATACGTGTTCTGGGGCGGACGTGAAGGCTATGAGACTCTGCTCAACACGAACATGGGACTTGAAAACGACAACTATGCTCGCTTCTTAAAGATGGCTGTTGAATACGGCAGAAAGATCGGATTCAAGGGAGATTTCTACATAGAGCCCAAGCCGAAGGAGCCTACAAAGCATCAGTATGACTTTGACACAGCAACTGTTCTCGCGTTTTTACGCAAGTACGGTCTTGAAAAAGACTTTAAAATGAACATTGAGGCTAACCACGCAACTCTTGCAGGTCATACCTTTGAACACGAGCTTTATCTTGCGACTATAAACAATGCATTTGGATCTGTCGATGCTAACCAAGGCGACTGTCAGCTCGGATGGGACACAGACCAGTTCCCCACCAATGTTTATGAGACGACGCTCGCTATGTACCGCATTATTAAAGCAGGCGGCTTTACAAACGGCGGTCTTAACTTTGACGCAAAAGCAAGACGCGGTTCAAATACATATGATGATCTCTTCCTTTCCCACATCGCCGGAATGGACGCGTTTGCACTCGGACTTATAAACGCATGCAAGCTTATAGAAGACGGCAGACTTGACAAATTCGTTAATGAGCGCTACGCTTCGTACAACACAGGCATAGGTGCTGATATTGTAAGCGGCAAGGCTACTCTTGAAAGTCTTGCTGAATATGCACACACTCTCAAGGGTGATCTTATCCCCGAAAGCGGTAAACAAGAATACCTTGAAAGTATCCTCAACAGTGTAATATTCGGATAAATACAAAGGAATTGCGGCGTTTCCGCCGCAATTCTCCATACATCGTAAGGAGATAACAAATATGACATTTTATGAAAGAGCAAAAGAACTTGTATCAAAAATGACTCTTGCTGAAAAGATGTCACAGATGAAATATGACGCACCTGCAATAGAAAGACTCGGGATCCCCGCATACAACTGGTGGAATGAGTGTCTGCACGGTGTTGCGCGCGCCGGTACTGCCACTGTTTTTCCGCAGGCAATCGGCATGGCGGCTTCATTCAACACAGATCTTATGTATGAGGTCGCAACCGCTATATCGGATGAAGCGAGAGCCAATTACAATGAATACAAAAAGTTTGGGTCGACCAATATATATCAAGGTCTTACCTTCTGGTCGCCGAATATCAATATTTTCAGAGACCCGAGATGGGGACGCGGACACGAAACGTATGGCGAAGATCCGTATCTTACCGGCAGAATGGGTACTGCATTCATAAAAGGGTTGCAGGGAGACGGAAAATACCGCAAGGTCGACGCCACTGTCAAGCATTATGCAGTACACAGCGGTCCCGAGCATAACAGGCACAGCTTTGATGCGGTGGTTAATGAAAAGGATCTGTACGAAACTTATCTGTGGGCGTTCAAATATTGTATTGAAAATGCTGACCCCTCTGCGGTCATGGGCGCTTATAACCGTACAAACGGCGAACCGTGCTGCGGAAGCAAGACGCTTCTCGGGGACATTCTTCGCGGTGAATTCGGCTTTAAGGGTTACGTTGTATCCGACTGCGGCGCTATTATTGACTTCCACATGAACCATCATGTGACCGAAAGTGCCGAACAAAGCGCTGCCTTGGCTGTTAAGAACGGCTGTGAGCTCAACTGCGGCACGTGTTATGCATATCTTATGGCGGCGTACGACGCAGGTCTAATTGATGAAGAAACCATTACGACGGCTGTAGAAAGACTTTTTGAAGCGCGTTTCAGACTCGGCATGTTCGATGATGATTGCGAGTATGACAATATACCTTATGAAGTTATCGAGTGCAAAAAGCACACAGAGCTAAACCGTAAGATGGCACAGGAAAGCATAGTTTTGCTTAAGAACAACGGTATTCTTCCGCTCGATAAGAGCAAAAAGGTAGCTGTTATCGGGCCTAATGCCGATGCTATGCGTCTTCTCGTCGGTAACTATAACGGTATGCCCTCCAAGTATTATACACTCTTGAGAGGTATACAGGAATACACCGACCCTATCTATGCAAAAGGTTGTCATATTTACGATCCAAACGCTAACATACACCATGTTTGCACAAGCTACAGAGAAGCTATTGTTGCCGCTAACCACGCCGATGTAGTTATTATGTGCATGGGTATCGACCCATCCTTTGAGGGCGAACAGGGCGATCGCTTCAGCGCGTACGACAGCGGTGACAAGGACAGTCTTGAGATACCCTCCACCCAGATAAAGCTTTACGAAACTGTCAAAGCGACAGGCAAGCCTATTATTTATGTTAATGTAAGCGGAAGCTGTATAAACCTCGCCGCACCGAAAAAAGATTGCGATGCAGTACTGCAGTGCTTCTATCCGGGAGCTATGGGCGGTCTTGCACTTGCTGATATCATCTACGGCGAATGCTCTCCAAGCGGAAGATTGCCCGTCACATTCTATGAAAGCCTTGACGATCTTCCCGAATTTGACGATTACTCGATGGAAAACAGGACCTATAAATTCTATAAGGGTACTCCTGTATACGAGTTTGGCTACGGTCTGACGTATTCGGAGATCGAAGAAAAGTGGATCAACGAAAACACAGTCGAGCTTACCAACAAGGGAGATTTTGATACCGGATATTCTGTGCTTAAGTTTGAATATATACCTCACAAGAGCCTTTGCGACTTCAAAAAGGTATTTATCAAAAAGGGCGAAAAGATGACCGTGTGCTTTGACAAAAAGTAAAGGAGCGATAACAATGAAATATTTGATTGGCATTGATATCGGAACATCGGGTACTAAAAGTGTACTTTTTGACACTGATGGTAAGGTTGTAGCCTCAGCTCTTAAGGAGTATCCGCTTTATCAGCCCAAAAACGGCTGGGCTGAACAGGATCCCGCAGATTGGTGGAACGCGGTTTGTGAAACGTTGGCGGAGATCACAAAGAAGGCTGACGGTGAGATCGCAGGCGTAGGTCTTTCGGGACAGATGCACGGACTTGTTATGCTTGATGAAAGCGGTGAGGTATTACGCAAGTCAATTATTTGGTGCGACGGGCGTACGAGCGAGGAATGTACCCTTATTGAGGATATTATCGGCCGTGAAAGATTTATTGAGCTTAACGGCAACCCTGCTCTCCCCGGCTTTACCGCTTCAAAAATTATGTGGGTAAAGCGCCACGAGCCTGACGTATACGCAAAATGTAAGCACATACTTTTGCCAAAGGATTATATACGCTATAAGCTTACAGGCGAGTTTGCGACCGAGGTCTCTGATGCATCGGGTATGCAGCTTATGGACATCGCAAACAGATGCTGGAGCGAAGAGATCTGCGAAAAGCTCGGTATAGATATGTCGCTTCTCGGCAAGATGCACGAAAGCCCCGAGGTCACGGGATATATTACCGATGAGGCATCTGTACTTACCGGACTAAAAACGGGCATTCCCGTTGCCGGCGGCGCAGGCGATAATGCGGCGGCGGCTATCGGTACGGGCGTATGCTCAGACGGAAAAGCTTTTACTACTATCGGTACGAGCGGAGTTGTTTTTGTTCATACGGACAAGATGGCTGTAGATCCCAAGGGACGTGTTCATACGCTCTGTTGTGCAGTACCGGGTGCTTGGCACGTTATGGGATGTATCCAGGCGGCGGGTCTTTCGCTTAATTGGTTTAGAAACAACCTCGCAAAGGATCTTTCGTACAAGGAGATCGACGCGGCGGCTGAAAGTGTCGCCCCGGGGTGCGACGGTCTTATATATCTTCCCTATCTGATGGGCGAACGCACACCTATACTTGACACTAATGCGCGCGGCACGTTTTTCGGTCTTTCTGCCATGCATACACGTGAGCATATGGCGCGTGCAGTTATCGAAGGAGTATCCTATGCGCTATACAGCTGTCTTGATGTGCTTGGCGAGATGAACGTAAAGCTTGCCGATATGGCGCTTTGCGGCGGCGGTGCTAAGAGCAAGCTTTGGCAGTCGATACTTGCCGACATGTATATGCTTCCTGTTAAAACGCCGATCGCCTCCGAGGGCCCGGCACTTGGTGTAGCGATACTTGCCGGCGTAGCGGCAGGAGTATACAAGAGCGTGGAGGAAGGCTGTGCAAGGACGGTTGCTTTTAACCCTGAGATCAACGGCGACAAGGCAATGAACGAAACCTACATGAAGTATTATGATCTGTACAAGTCACTCTACCCTGCGCTTAAGGATTCTTTTGCGAAGTTAAATAAGATAAGATAAAAGCACCCGGCACTTTTAAGTGCCGGGTAACTTTTTACTGTTTTTTTCTGCATCCGTCAATTTGTATATTCTGTCCCGATATGTAGCTCGAATCCTCGCTTGCAAGGAAGCATATCAGATTTGCATTTTCACGGTCCGAGCCGGTACGGCCAATAAAGGAAAGCTCACTCGGCTTCGTGTAGTCGATATCGTCGTTTTCCGATGAACTTACACTTCCCGGTGACACTGCGTTTACTGTAACGCCTTTGTCGGACACCTCTTTTGCAAGTGCCTTTGTAAGCGATATTACCGCGCCCTTCGTTGCGGAATAGTTTACCATATTAGCGTTACCGTATACACCCGCGACCGACGCAACGTTGATAATTCTTCCCCAACGGTTTTCAATCATTGAAGGCAGAACGGCACGTGTGCAGTACACACATCCCATGACGTTTACCTCGAAATATTTTTTCCAATCATCAATCGGTGTGTCGAGAAAAGGAGTATATGAACGCCAAAGTGCCGCATTATTTACGAGAATATCGATCCTTCCAAACTCGTCAATCGACTTTTTAACAACCTCGTTTACTTCGGTTTCGTTTCTGACATCGCACTTATAAGCAATACATTTTACTTTGTATTCGGAAAGCTCGGCTTTTACCGCTTCAAGCTTTTCTATGTTCAGATCTATAAGAATAAGGTTTGCGCCGCCCTGTGCAAGCAAAATTGCTGCAGCGCGTCCTATTCCAACTGCCGCACCTGTAACAAGAGCTGTTTTATTCATGAATTTCACAATTACACCTCCAAAATACTGCGTTGACTTAATAGTAACATTTTTTGAAGGCAAAGTAAACATTCAATTCTATTAAAAAACAGAACTATCCTACAAACGGACTGCTAATTAGCAACAACTGTTCTATTGCGATTTATTGCTGATTGGTATCTCAATGTAGCCGCTCCATTTGGCCAAATGACGTGATAGTATAACTGAATCTGTGTTGCTGATATTGCCGTCTGAATCAAGATCAGCAGCATCGTACGAAAGTTCAGTGTCTGTATATCCATCCCATTTTGCAAAGTATCGCGAAAAATATACTTCATCCTCTGCGCTTACTACACCATCGTTGTTAATGTCTCCCGGAATATATTGTTTATAGTTGAAGTGGATAGTTGCATTTAATAAATATTCATTTCCCCATTCAATTATACTAATAGTATTCCACTCGTCCTTACTTCCTGTATAGTACACGTCAGTTATATTAGTACAGTCATCGAATGCATACGAATCTATGGAAGTAACTTTATTACCGACAATGATTTTAGATAATTTTTCGCAATAAGCAAACGCGTTCATACCAATAGTTGTGAAACTATTGTAAATAAAAACGTTTGTAAGCTCGCTGCAACAAGAGAACGCAGCTGTACCAATGGTGGTAACTCCATCTG
>JAFUMW010000135.1 GCA_017482465.1 Clostridia bacterium | reverse complement strand
CTCATCCGTCTTTCGCTGACGCGAAATCCACCTTCTCCGCTGGAGAAGGCTTTAAATGTCGAATTTCGCCTGTGTGCGGCGCTTGGACTACAGGCTGTCCGAGTAAGCCGCGCGAATAGTGTATGGTTGTAGCAGAGCGCGGATTTGATGCAAGATAAGCAAATTCCACGACTGCACATAGTGAGGGGACAATAAAATTCATTGAACCCATACTTTCAAAGTTTTTGCGGGGGAGTCCGAGGGGGAGCTTTTGCAAAAGCACCCCCCTCGCCCCTCTCAATCGCGTAACAACAACTTCACTTCTTCGGGAAGCTGTCCTTGAGGACAACGACACGGTTGAACGTGTTGGGGTATTTAGTATCTACGGTAAAGTAGGCGTTGCGGACGAACTGGAACTTTTCGCCCGGTTTTGCGTTTGCGAGCGAGGGCTCGATCTTACATTTTTCGAGTTTAGTCAGCGACTCGGGGTTAAGGTAGTCGTTATAGGTCTTATCCTCGGGGATATCGCTTACGTTTTCGATAGTAAAGAGCTTATCATAGAGCATCATATCCGCGTCGAGCGCGTGCTTAGCCGAAAGCCAGTGGATAGTACCCTTGATCTTGCGACCGTCGGCGGGGTTGCCGTTGGCGGTCTCGATGTCCGCGTTTACGTGGATAGCGGTAATGTTACCGTTCTCGTCCTTGTCGACGCCCGCGTACTTAACGATGTACGCGCCCATGAGTCTTACCTCGCCATCCGGCTTAAGTCTGAAGAACTTGGACGGGGGCTCTTCAGCGAAGTCGCTTTTTTCTATATAGAGCTCACGAGTAAACGGAAGCTTACGTGTACCCGCGTTCTCATCGTTCGGGTTGTTTGTGACCTCGAAGTATTCTTCCTTATCCTCGGGGTAATTGTCAACGATGACCTTTACGGGGTCAAGCACGGCGATTTTACGCTGTGCAGTCATATTGAGCTCCTCGCGAATGCAATGCTCCAAGAGGTTGATATCAACAAGGCTGTCAGCCTTGGAGATACCTGCACGTTTTACAAAATCAAAGATAGCGGCGGGAGTGTAGCCACGGCGTCTCAAACCGCAGAGCGTGGGCATACGGGGGTCGTCCCAGCCGTCCACAAGTCCTGTTTCAACAAGCTGACGCAGATAACGCTTGCTCATTACGGTGTACGTAACATTAAGGCGAGCGAACTCTCTCTGCTTCGGTTTGTTTTCAAAATTGATATTGTTCACCACCCAGTCGTAAAGCGGACGGTGGTTTTCAAACTCAAGCGAGCACAGCGAATGCGTGATGCCTTCGAGAGCGTCCTGTATCGGGTGCGCGTAGTCATAAAGCGGATAAATGCACCACTTGTCGCCCTGGCGGTGGTGGTTGCAGTGTACGATACGGTATATCGCGGGGTCACGCATGTTCATGTTCGGGCTTGACATGTCGATCTTCGCGCGAAGCGTGTGCGTACCGTCTGCAAACTCGCCGTTCTTCATACGCTCAAACAGGTCAAGGTTCTCCTCAACGCTTCTGTCACGGTAGGGGCTGTTCTTGCCCGGCTCGGTAAGCGTACCTCTGTATTCGCGCATTTCTTCGGCGTTAAGGTCGCACACGTAAGCCTTGCCGTCCTTTATAAGCTGTACGGCGTACTCGTAGCACTTGTCAAAGTAATCAGAGCCGTAGAAGATACCGCCGCTCGGCTCAGCGCCCAGCCACTTAAGGTCGTTAAGGATGCTTTCAACATACTCGTTGTCCTCTTTGGCGGGGTTGGTATCATCGTAGCGGAGATTGAACAGCCCGCCGTACTTCTTCGCGGTAGACCAGTTGATGTATATAGCCTTAGCTCTTCCGATGTGGAGGTAGCCGTTGGGCTCGGGCGGAAAACGGGTGTGTATCTTGTCTACAACGCCCGCCTCAAGATCCGCGTCGATAATGTCATGTATAAAATTCGATTCTATTATTTCAGAACTCATTGTACATAGCTCCTTTCAAATTGTTCACTTAGCTCCGAGGACACGCGCCTTTACGCGGTCTTCACCCATAAGCTTACATATCGTGCAAAGATCGGGTGAATTTGCGCGTCCGGTAAGCGCGATCCTGATGAGGTTGGACACGTCTGTTACATTGCCCTTAAACGCCGACGGGTCTGCCTTGTACGCCTTCATGTCCGAGGTATAACCGTACTTTTCGCTTATAGCCTTTACCTTTTCAAACCAAGCGTTGTTGTCATCGTCAGCACTGTAGCCCGCCGCGTAGTCATCGAGTATCTGTGCGCGCTCGTTTTCGGGAATGTTTGCCGGGAACGCGTCTGTTATCTTATAATAATCATCATAGAAGAAGCCCATGTAATCCTTGACTTCGCTCCAGATCATGATGTCCTTTCGCGGCTTCTTGCCGCCGCGTCCGATGGCAAGCACGCTCTTTGCAAGTGCTTCGTCACCGGCAAGCTTGTCTGCAAAGTCGATATCGTATTCCTTTGCCCATGCGAGCACCTTGTCATAAACATCGTCAGCGCTCATTCTTGCGACTACGTTCTTTGCAACGTCGTTGAGCTTGTCAAAGTCGAACAAGCATCCCGACGCGCTCATCTTCTTTATAGTAAACGGGAACTCGGTGTAATCCTTGTCGGGGTTTGCAAGTCTCCATTCCTCGTAGTTCGAGTTCAAGAGAGTCATTACATATTCTACCACAGCCTCGGGGCAATATCCCTTTTCCTTGTAGAAACGCATGTCAACGCCCGCGTCACGCTTGGAAAGCTTCTTCTTTGAGCCGTTTTCGTCAAGCTTCATGAGCTGTGAGATGTGCAAGAACTTGGGAAGCTTGAATCCGAGAGCCTTGAAAAGCTGTACGTGGAAAGGTAAGCTGGGAAGCCATTCCTCGCCGCGGACAACATGTGTAGTGCCCATGATGTGATCGTCTACCGCGTGTGCAAAATGGTAGGTCGGGATACCGTCGCTCTTTAAGAGAACATGGTCTTTATCATTTTCGGTGATCTCGATGTCACCCTTTACAAGGTCGGTAAATTTGATCTTGCGATCCTGAGAGCCGTCGCTCTTAAAGCGCAGTACGAACGGCTTGCCTGCCTTGAGTGCTTCTTCTATCTTTTCAATAGGCGCATCACGCCAGATCGCCCACTTGCCGTAATAGCCGGGGTCTGCCTTAAGTCCTTCCTGCTCGGTTCTGATAGCGTTGAGCTCGTCCTCTGTGCAGAAGCAGGGGTAAGCAACGCCGTCGCGGATGAGCTTTTTTGCAAAGGTCTGGTATATCTCAGCTCTCTCGCTTTGGCGGTAAGGGCCGTAAGCACCGTTGTCGCGTCCGCCGCCAACAGCACCCTCGTCGAATTTTACGCCGTAGTAAGCGAGTGTTTCGATAAGGTTTTCTTCCGCGCCCTCGACCTCACGCTTTGCGTCGGTGTCCTCGATACGCAAAAAGAGTACGCCGCCGCTCTGGTGAGCAAGTCTTTCGCTTACGCGCGTGGGGAAAAGTCCGCCGAAGTGTACAAAGCCTGTGGGGCTGGGTGCAAAACGCGTTACCTTAGCGCCCTCGGGCAGCTCACGCTTCGGAAAGCGCGCCTCCATATCCTCGGGGGTGGTCTTGATATTCGGATAGAGCAGGTCTGCAAGATAGTTGTAATCCATTGTTATTACCTCGATTTATATTTAACTTTTGATTATTTACGTTGCCTTACGAAAGGATTAAACATCCTCTCGTGCGAAACGGTCGTTTCAGCACCGTGTCCCGGGTAGAGCGTTTCATCGCCCTCGCGCGAGTAGATACGCTGTATTGACGCGTCGATCGAGTCAAAGTCGCCGCCGGGAAAATCGGTACGTCCGATGCTTTCGTAAAAGAGCGTGTCGCCCGATATGATGCCCGCGTCGGTGATATAGCATACCGAGCCGACCGTGTGGCCGGGGGTATACATGACCGTGACGGTGGAATTACCGATGCGGATCGTGTCGTTATCCTCAAGAAGCACGTCGGCAGGATCAAAGGTGTCGCTTCTGCCGACAAGGCTCATCATGCTGAACTCGGGGTTAGTTAAACAGGGCGCGTCAAGCCTGTGGACGTACACGGGAGCGTTTGTGTACTCCTTTATCTCGCGAAGCGCGAGTATGTGGTCAAAGTGGCCGTGTGTAAGCAGTATCGATGTCACGCGGACAGCGTTTGAATGTATCGAGTAGATAAGGCTCTGCGCGTCTCCGCCGGGATCTACAATCGCGGCGTCATTTGTGGTCTCATCGACAAGCAGGTAGGAGTTAGCGCTTGCAAACTCCGAGGATACGGTTATAATCTCCACTGTATCAGTCCTTTCGGGCACAATCATCCATAATAATATATTATACATCATTTTTGCCGTTTTGTCTACAGTTATAGGGAAATTTTATTGACATATCGGAAATTTTATTGTAAAATGATCGTAACAGATATGATTGATCTTGTACAGGGGGAGATACTATGGAAAACAAAAAGAAAAAAAGCGCACCTATAGCGCCTACAAACTGTGAGATGTGCGTGTATTTTGACACCGACCCCGAGACGGGCGAGGACTACTGCTCTGTCAATTTAGACGAGGACGAGATGGTCAGCTTTATGACCGGTGACAACCGAAGATGTCCCTATTTCTACCTGCACGACGAGTACAAGACCGTCAGACGGCAGAATTGATTTGGAGAATGTTGTGATATATAATTATAACAAAAAACTCGTTTCGAACGCGCAAACACTTCGCAAAGAAATGACAAACGAGGAAAAGCATCTTTGGTATGATTTTCTAAAAAAGCTTCCTATGACGGTAAACCGTCAAAAGAATATCGGTAGTTATATCGTTGATTTTTTCATAGCAAGTAGGCGCATCGTCATTGAAATTGACGGCAGACAACACAAATTACCTGAAAACAAAGCTGAAGATAACAAAAGAGATAAGGACTTACAAGCACTCGGAGTCAAAGTTTTGAGATACAGCAATTCGGATATAAACAAGAATTTTAACTCTGTATGTGAAGATATTTTGAAGCATCTCAACCTCAATTCAAGTAGTTTGCTTTAACAATAACAGTATATCAAACAAGCAACAAAAAGCCTTCTCTAGCAGAGAAGGCCATGCATACGCTTTTATCCACCTCACACAGTGTGGGAATGTTGAAATTTATTGAGCCCAAGCCTTCTCCAGCGGAGAAGGTGCCGAACGTAGTGAGGCGGATGAGGAGATCATCAATATGAAATATTATTAGATCAAAGTGCTTGTTTTAAGAAAAAACTACTTTTTGCTCAACAACGCAATAATATAATTTTTATCTGTAATAAATGCTCTCCTCATCCACCGCTATCGCGGTCCCCCTTCTCCGCTGGAGAAGGCTATACATACGCTTTTATCCGCCTCATACAGTGTGGGAATGTTGAAATT
>JAFUMW010000134.1 GCA_017482465.1 Clostridia bacterium | reverse complement strand
TACCTAAAGCCGGAAGCGATAGGAGGTGATACGATACAAAGCGACGGAAACACGCTGCTTACCGGCACGGCGGAGTATCACGAGGTATATTTCGACTTCACCGTAAAACAAGACCCCGATAACCTGTTTGACGGTGAGCTGCCTGTAATGCGCTTTACGCGGTACACGCCCGAGGAATTTGAAGAAAAGTTCGACACGCTTGAACCCGGCGAGGATACCCTTTCATAACGCAAAAAGTCCGAAGCATTGTGCTTCGGACTTTTTCATTATTAAGCTTAGATCTCGGGGATCTCGATCTCGATCTCGTGACCGAGGTCGTTGGACTTCTTGATACCCGAAAGGATTGCCTGATTGTAGATGATCTGGCTGGAGGGAACGGGTGCTGCGCCGCCTTCCTTGATAGCGTCGAGGAACGAACGGATCTTAACCTCGAAGCAGGGAACGTCGCTCTTCTTCATGGGGATCTCGGTGATAACCTGCTCGCCGCCTACTTCAGAGTAAAGCTTGAGGTTGCCGCCGATAGAACCGTTCCAGCAGTCGGTAGAAGGAATACGAAGACCGCCCTTCGTACCGAGGATGATAGCGTCACCGGGAGTGTCGATATTCATCGCCCACGCGATACGGAAGTCAAGGATGATGTCGCCTTCGAGACGAACAAAGCCTGCTGCAAAGTCGTCAACGCCGAACTTCTTGTGGTATTCGGGATGACCGCATCTCTTATAACCGATGTATTCGGGATCTTTTCCGAAGTAATCGGATGTATAACCTGTTACGCTGAGGGGCTTCGGATAGCCGATAGCGTTAAGGAGCATATCGAGCGAATAGCATCCGATATCACCAAGAGCGCCGAGTCCGCCTGTTTCCTTTTCGATAAATGTTGTACCGAAGGGAGTCGGAATGCCGCGGCGGCGTCCGCCACCTGTCTGGATGTAGTAGATCTTACCGAGAACGCCGGATTCAACTACTTCCTTAAGCATCTTCATGTTGGGATCGAATCTGGGCTGGAAGCCGATAGAAAGAACCTTACCGGAAGCCTTTTCAGCCTTGCGGATCTCAACAGCCTCTTCGAGAGTTACGCACATAGGCTTTTCGAGAAGTACGTTTACACCCTTGTTAAGAGCGTAGATTGTACATTCAGCGTGTGTCATATTGTATGTACAAACGCTTACACCGTCGAGCTTAAGGCTCTCGTCGTCGAGCATTTCCTTGTGGCTGAGGTAGTACTTAGCACCCTCAACGCCCCACTTTTCAGCAAAAGCCTCAGCCTTGCCGGGAACGAGGTCAGCGAGACCTACGATCTCAACGTCGGGCATCTTCTTGTAGTTGTTGATGTGTGCTTCAGCGATCCATCCGGTACCGATGATACCGATTCTTAACTTTTTGCTTGTGTCGACAGCCTTGCCTTCAGCGGCAACTTCAAAGTCGAGCATAGCATCGTTATTACTCTTTGCCATTTTGGTATTTCTCCTTTAAGTTTAATTTTGCAAAGTAATATACTTTAATTAAATTATATATGGTTATCCTTAAAAAGTCAATAGAATACAGCAAATTAGTTATAATTTTTTTGAAAATATTTCATAAAAAAAGCCTTTCCCTTGCGGAAAGGCTTTTTTGTCAGATCTGGGTGAAAAGGGCGCACTGTACGCGCTTTTTTTCAAGCGGCGAGAGGGCGTTGTAAATGCGGAGCAGATCGTGCGATAAGCAGAACGGCAGGAAGCAAAACGGCTTGCCCTGACGCTTGCGCTTGTAGACCTCGCGTGCTATTTTCTCATATTCCTCGGCAAGCACCGGGTCTTCGTCCTCGGGGATTATGTACGCCTCGATATGAGTGCGTCCGCTGTCGGCAAGAGCGATTACGTCCTTGTAAAGAGAGGGCGCGCTTTTCTTATACGACACAAGAGCGTCTGTGTGTCCTTCGGGAATGCCGAAAACGATGTCCTTTCCGTCTGCCTCGGAATTTGTACGCATAGCGTACACGTGAGCGTAAGCGGTGTCGATCGTGTGGCTGTCATATTTCGCGAGCGCGTATCTGAGCGCTGACGGACAGGTCTTTGGCATATCCTCGCCGACAAAGTCGGATATCTGAGCTTCAAGCTCGGAGAGGACGTAAAGCTTCATAATCCTGTTTTCAAATGCTATGTGCTTTGTGCCGATCTTGTATGTGTAGAGCATTTTTTGTCCTTGCCTTTCTGTGATTGGTCTGACTTATCTTTTTTTGAATTTCTGTCCGCGCCTTTTCTCGCGCGGACGGGCGATATAACCGCCCAGCATGCTTATTACGGGAAAAAGTAAAAACAGTAAGGAAAGCGCGCCTGTGCCGCTTTTCGCTGTGAGTACCAGATGTACGCAGAACGCCAACAGTGTGTATATGCCTCCCGCCGAAAGAGACGAGAGTATACTTCCGCATGAAACGCGTACCGCGGTGACTCCGCCTGCGAGAAGGCTTATTCCGGTTACGGCGTACGCCGCAAGAGCGCTGAGCGCGTCCGGGTCGGGTGCGGCAAGCACAGCCGCCGAGACGGTAAATGTGAGAACAAGCGTGAATATAAGCGCTGCCGCCGCGCCCGAAAGAGTACCGGTTAAAAGCTTTTTGGCTTCGCTCTCCTGTTCGTGTGGAGTAAATTTTGACGCCGATCCTTTGCCCATGGTATGTACCTGACCTTTCATTTTATATTATATCGGTACGGGTACAGACGTGTACCCGCTTTTTCATATACGCTAAAGTATATGACAAAACGGGTACATGATATTACATTATTCAGCGTCTTCAGCCTTGACGTCGACATTTCTTACAGCAGACTTCAAGAGTCTGATCTTTGTTCTGTCGCCGCTTGTTTCGATGAGAATGGTCTCATCCTTGATGCTGATGATCTTACCGATGATGCCGCCGATCGTAGTGATCTCGTCACCTACCGCGAGGCTGTTTCTCATGTCGGCTGTTTCTTTTTCCTGTTTCTTCTGGGGCTTGTACATGAAGAAATAAAAAACAACGAGCATCAAAACGAGCATAACGATAGTCATAAGGCCGCTTGATCCCGCGGGAACTGCGCCCTCAGCACCTGCCGCACCTGCTGCTTCAAGTAAAAAAAGCATTGTTATTCTCCTTTAAGGTAAATTTTTCCGCGTTTTGGCGGATATCATTGTTATTATATACCATTTTTTTTCGATTTTCAATAGCTTTTACAAAAGTTTACAATAAAAAGATCACAAGCAGCGCTTGCGTTTTGTGAAAAATGTATAAAAATACACAAAAAAGCAAAAAAATCGGAAGCTATTTGTATGAAAATACAAAAATATTTACAAATAGTGTTGCAATTGTGAAAAAAATGTGATAGAATAGTGTTGCAATTAAATATTACCCGTTGAAACTTCCGGAACATATGGACTGGAAGCGGAGGGAACTCTGGAGAAGCTCATTTTATATGAGTGCCGAAGGTGCAAGGTGTTCTTGGCGGATACCGAATCTCTCAGGCAAAAGGATAGAGGCAAATATAAAGATCTGATTTTGTATCAAGTTCTTGTTTTCAGAGTTGCTGTTTTTATTAAAACAGCTTTTTTTGTTGTCAAAACAACAAATATTTTTATTAGGAGGGTTTTCTCATGCAAGAAACCATTTTGAACATTGTTGCGACTGCCAACAAGTATCTTTCGGACTATATCCTTATCATACTTCTTGTCAGCGTCGGACTTTTCTTCACGATCAAAACACGCTTTGTACAGGTCCGCTGCTTCGGCGAGGGAATGAGAAGAGTGTTCGGAGGCATCTCACTGCGCGGCGGTAAGAACAAGTCGGGACTCAGCTCGTTCCAGGCACTTTCAACCGCTGTCGCGGCACAGGTAGGTACAGGTAACATCGTCGGTGCTTCGGGTGCTATACTCATAGGCGGCCCGGGTGCTATCTTCTGGATGTGGATCATCGCATTCTTGGGAATGGCTACTATCTACGCCGAGGCTGTACTCGCTCAGGAAACAAGGATCACAGGCGAAGACGGAGAGATCCACGGCGGTCCTGTTTACTACATAAAGAAGGCGTTCCCCAACGGCTTCGGTACATTCCTTTCTACCTTCTTCTCGATCGCTTGTATCCTCGCGCTGGGCTTCATGGGTTCGATGGTTCAGTCCAACTCGATCGCCGAATCCTGCAACACGGCATTCGGTATTCCTGTTTGGATAGTAGGTATCCTCGTTGCGTTGGTGTCCGTGTTTATATTCCTCGGCGGTATACAGAGGATCGCCTCTGTAACCGAAAAAATGGTTCCCATTATGGCAGTGCTCTTCTTACTCGGAGGTGTAGTTATCCTTGCTATGAGGATAACAGACATTCCCTCGACATTCGCTATGATCTTCAAGTACGCGTTTGCTCCGCAGGCTCTCATAGGCGGCGGTATCGGTGCGGCACTTAAGACAGCGATCAGCCAGGGTGCAAAGAGAGGCCTCTTCTCGAACGAAGCAGGTATGGGTTCGACACCTCATGCTCACGCTATGGCAAATGTTGAAAAGCCTCATGATCAGGGTGTAGCGGCTATGATCGGTGTGTTTATAGACACATTCATCGTTCTTACAATGACAGCTCTCGTAGTTATCACCTGTCTCTATGCAGGCGACGGACCTCTTGCAGGCGCTGATTTCACCACATACGCCGAGCTCGTTGCACAGAACGGCATTTCCAAGACAAACGCTATGCAGATGGCATTCAACAATACTATCGGCATTGCAAATGTCGGTAATATATTCATTGCGATCTGCCTTTTGTTCTTTGCTTTCTCGACCATCATCGGCTGGAACTTCTTCGGTAAGATCAACGTTCAGTACCTCTTCAAGAACAATAAGATTGCAACGATCATATATTCTGTGATCGCTATCGGATTTATCTTCCTCGGCTCTATCGCCAAGAACGATCTTGTTTGGGAGCTTACAGACTTCTTTAACTACCTCATGGTAATCCCGAACGTTATCGGTTTGTTCGCGCTTGCGTCGCTTGTAGTAAAGGCGTCCAAGAGCAATAAAAAATAAGTAAAAATATGATCGCCCGGCATTCGCCGGGCGATTTTTTTGTGCGATATTATTTGTTGTTGTAGATAACAGTTACTCCTTCGTGCTCGGGATTACCGTATACTCCGCCCTGTGATCCGCCGAAGAGCTGATCCAATACTATAAGAACATTGTGACCCTCGCCCTCGTTGTGAACATGGTTTTCGTCTACGACATTGTTGCCGTTAGCATCGACTGCATAATCATATCTTGCGTTTCCGTATGCGTGACAGCTCTCACCTGCTTCAACTCTGACCCAAGGATAGTTCATCGCTTTAAACTGACAATAGGTGTAATTTGCCCACTCGCCGTAGGTGACGGTGCAGTCTACACAGGTCACGTTGGGCGCCGCAGCTATAGTTGTGCCTCCGTCGGTTTTAGTTGTGTGATTTGTGTTACCGATAAGCATACCGACATTGCGGTAAGCATACCATTCATATGCGGACGTGACATCATTGTAAGCATCTAATACACATGCGACATCACAGCCCTCAAAATAGTATGTACCGTTTGCGCCTGCGCCGCCGATAATACCGCCGTTCGCATTATTAAAGTCACCCCACTGCGAAGAGATCACACTGGTAGCATCAATATCACAGTTTATGTACTTGTGATCTCCCGATGCCCAGCCGACGATACCGCCGCTGTAATATGAGTGATTGCCCATATACGAGTTGGTAACGGTAATGTTTTCAAATGTACATTCGCCGTATGCCGCTCCGGTCACAGTACCGATGAGATTGAACTCCGACGGTTGGTTGGCGCCGTCAATATTAAGGTTTTTAACAACTGCGTCTTCTACAAGTCCAAACAAGCCGAGTCCGAGATCGCTCAAATAGTACTCATTGTCGAGAGCCCAACCGTTTTGGTACATATTATATATCGTATGTCCCTGACCGTCAAAGGTTCCCTTGAAGGCGGTATCGTTTCTGTATGAGCCTATCGGTTCAAACGAGATCGTTTCTCCGTCGGCGTCCGCGGCATAAAGGTTAATGTCCGAGCTGAGCATTATCGTCTTGCCCTCGAACATGTTTCCGCCGTCAACAAGCTCTGCAAGACCGGCGAGATCTGCCGCCGCAGTTAAAGCAAATTCGGTGTCGGTCTCGTTATACCAATCGGTGTTTGCCGAACCGTCCCATTCGGGTATGCTCTTGTCGTATTCCGCACCGTCGTCATACATATTGTCAAAGCTGTCGTTTTCATATGTATGCTGTGTTGCGAGAAGCTGTACCGTGAAGCTTGAGCCGATCGACTTGTTCTGATAATCGTTGCCTGCGCTTTCCTGCATGTGAAGAGCGACTACGGCTCTGAACTCGCCTTCTTGGACGTACGCTTCGGGTACAGAAAGGGTCACGTCCGACGAGCCCACGCCCTCGGCGGGGAGAAGCACTCCGTGCGCCGCGCCGTCCGCATCCTTGATAAGACTTGTCAGAGTGCCGACGTTAGCTACGTTGGCTGTGTCTGCCTTGATCTGATCGAAGCTTTCGTATGTGGTATCGACGATACCGAAATACACGTCGATAACATCAGCAAGGATCGAGGGATCGCCTGTGGGAATGATATTGAGCTGATACTCAAGCGCAAGGTTGCCGGTGTTTGCAACCTTGATGTACTTAACATCGGTGTAACCGGGTTCCCAGAGACCGTAATTGAATATCTTGGCGTTTTCGGCATTCTCCCATTTTTGTCCGTCTGCCGAATAGCTCATCTCAACTTTGAGCTCACCTGTTTTGATAATGTTGCCTGTACTTTCAACACTGTCGGTAAACCATGCGAATGTTGTGCTTGCAAGCATAACAATGCACAGAATGACCGAGACAATGCTTAAAAACAGAGCGCGTTTTGTGTTTGTCATTGTTTTACCTCCTTGATCTATAGTCGTGACAAACTGACCGTGTTATTACACGGTCTGCGGGTGACTTCCTGCCAAAAGGGGGGCGGGAAGTATATTAATTATACACTTAATTAAAAGTGTTTGCAATAGATAGATTAACATTTTTGTGAAAAAGTGCCAAATAAGCGGTTTTTTTCTTAATATTGACGAACGCCGAAATTTTTTTGCCCGAACGGCGGACGGTGACAGTATCATAAACGCGGCGGTATTTGCATATACATCAACATAGGACAAAACAGGGAGAATGGCATGACTAAAGAGCTTGAAAGAATGATAGCGCTTATGCCCGATAGGGCGGCGCATATAATAAAAAACGCGTGTGAGTACTACGGCTCAAGTGTAAATGAGATACGGCTGCGTGCCGACAGACCCGCTTCACTGAGCATTGACGGAGCTAACGTCACGCTTGATCTGAGGTGTACGGTATCCGAACTCAAAGGAGTGCTGTTAGCTTTGTGTGACGGCTCGCCGTACGCTTACAGCGACGCTATCGGACAGGGATATATACCGCAGAAGAACGGCGTCAGGTGCGGTGTCTGCCCGACAAAGGGCGCGCACGGGAGCATCGACTCGGTCTCTTCGATATGCCTGCGCTTTCCGTGGGAGCATACACCGCCCGAAGGTATCGGTGAGCTGTGTGTACGGGATGGGCGCATCCTGCCGACTCTTTTTTACTCACCT
>JAFUMW010000133.1 GCA_017482465.1 Clostridia bacterium | reverse complement strand
AATCACGCCCAAAAACGAGATAAGTATCGCTATAACCTTTTTCGGCGTAAGCTTTTCCTTCAGGATGATACAGGCAAAAATAACGCTCATTATCGGCCAGAGGTAATTTATGATAAACGCCTGCGACGCCGGCAATATATCTGTTCCGGCATAATAGAACATATAATAGAAAAACGTACCCGGCAGTCCTATCGCCGCCATTATAAGGTAGTCCTTGAGCCTATATTCCTTATGCTTTTTGAAATTTCCGGAAGTAAGATTTACGATCAGTAAAAACAAGAATGCGATAAGCGAGTTCACCCATAAAAGCTGTATATTGTTAAGCTCACGAAGCAAAAGCTTTGAGATCGTTGCGATAGTAGACCAGCAAAATATCGACACGCCTGCATATAAGTATGATTTTTTCATTTATGTTGTTCTCCCGCAGTGTCAAGCATCAATTATTTCACATTATATCACACTGTCGGCTATTTATCAATAATTTGTGATCAAAAAATTTTACTCTTGACAAAAGTCCGCACTTATATTATAATGTTACAAGAGCGTATAAGGAATAGTATCCGCAGAGTATTCCACAGAGAGCGTCCGTTTGCTGAAAGGGCGTGCTTACAAAACGATGAAGTCGCCTTACAGCTTCCGGAAGAAAACAGATCCTTATCTGCAAGTAGAACCGGACGTTTCCCGCGTTAAGGGCTTGAGTGCATGATTTTTCATGAACACGGGTGGTACCGCGCAGAAATGCGTCCCGTTGACGGTGCCCTTTTTTATTTTACGGGCACATTATTCATTATAAGAAAGGTAGCAAACAACATGAGCAATCACGAGCTTTCAAAAGCCTACGCTCCCGGTGAGATCGAGGACAGAATCTATAAGACCTGGAACGACAACGGCTATTTCAGACCTAACGGCGACAAAAACGCCCCCGCATTTACAATAGTCATCCCGCCCCCGAACGTAACCGGTCAGCTTCATATGGGTCACGCTCTTGACGAAACGCTTCAGGACATCCTTGTCCGCTACAAGCGTATGCAGGGCTTTTCCGCACTTTGGGTACCCGGCACAGACCACGCGGGTATCGCAACACAGATAAAGGTTGAGGAAAACCTCAGAGTAAACGAGGGACTCACCAGATATGACCTCGGACGAGAGAAATTCCTTGAGAGAGTATGGGCATGGAAGGAGCAGTACGGTAACCGTATCATAAACCAGCTCAAAAAGCTTGGCTCGTCCTGCGACTGGGAGCATGAACGCTTCACCATGGACGAAGGCTGCTCCAAGGCTGTACGCGAGGTATTCGTAAACCTTTACAACAAGGGGCTTATCTACCGCGGCAACCGTATCATCAACTGGTGTCCCAACTGTACGACCGCTATTTCGGACGCCGAGGTCGAGTACAGCGAGCAGGCAGGCAATTTCTGGCATATAAGATACCCCATCAAGGACTCGGACGGTTATGTTACAGTAGCCACAACACGTCCCGAGACAATGCTCGGCGACACGGCTGTTGCTGTCAACCCGAACGACGAAAGATACACCGATCTTGTTGGAAAGATGCTCATCCTTCCGCTGGTCGGCAAAGAGATACCGGTCGTAGCCGACGATTATGTTGACCTTGAATTCGGTACGGGATGTGTAAAGATCACGCCCGCGCATGACCCCAACGACTTCCTTGTCGGTCAGCGCCACGATCTCCCGATGCCCAGGATCATGAACGATGACGCTACTATCTGTATGCCCGGCACAAAGTACGACGGCATGGACAGATACGAGGCAAGAAAGGCGATCGTTGCAGATCTTGAAGCAGGCGGCTATCTTGTCAAGATCGAGCCTCACAGCCACAACGTCGGCACATGCTACAGATGTAAGACCACAGTCGAACCGCTCACATCAAATCAGTGGTTTGTTAAGATGGAACCGCTTGCAAAGCCCGCTCTTGAGGTAATCAAGACAGGCGAGGTCAAGTTCGTTCCCGAAAGATTTACAAAAACATATACAAACTGGATGGAAAACGTCCATGACTGGTGTATCTCCCGTCAGCTCTGGTGGGGACACCGTATCCCCGCATTCTACTGCGACGCGTGCGGTGAGATGACCGTTTCCAAGGAAGATATCGAGGTATGCCCGAAGTGCGGCGCAAAGGTACGCCGCGAGGAGGACGTGCTCGACACATGGTTCTCATCCGCTCTCTGGCCCTTCTCTACTCTCGGATGGCCGGACAACACCGAAGACTTAAAGCGTTACTTCCCGACAAGCGTGCTCGTAACGGGATACGACATCATCTTCTTCTGGGTAGCGCGTATGATATTCTCGTCTCTTGAGCACACAGGCAAAGCTCCGTTTGAGCATGTGTTCATCCACGGTCTTGTACGTGACGCACAGGGCAGAAAGATGTCAAAGTCGCTCGGTAACGGTATAGACCCGCTTGAGATCATCGACAAGTACGGCGCAGATGCGCTCAGATTTGCGCTTGCGACCGGTAACTCGCCCGGAAACGACATGCGTTTCTCGGACGAAAAGATCGAATCCGCGCGTAACTTCACAAACAAGATATGGAATGCTGCTCGCTTCGTTCTTATGAACCTTGACATTGAAGAAGTAAGCATTCCCGCGGAGGACAAGCTTGATCTTGAGGACAAGTGGATACTTTCGCTGTTCAACAAGCTCGTACGCGACGTTACAATCAATCTCGATAACTTCGAGCTCGGTATCGCGCTCTCCAAGCTCTATGACTTCATCTGGGACATCTACTGCGACTGGTACATCGAGCTTACCAAGCCCAGACTTCAGGATAAGGAAAGCGAGGGCAACAAAACAGCGCAGAACGTGCTTGCTTACGTATTGCGTGAAACGCTCAAGCTTCTTCATCCGTTCATGCCTTTCATCACCGAGGAGATATATCAGGCTCTTCCCCATAACGAGGAAAGCGTCATGATATCCGCCTTCCCGAAGTTTGACGGAAAGCTGACCTACGACGCCGAGGAGGAGAAGATGAACGCTCTCATCGACGCGATATGCGCGCTTCGTAACCGCCGTGCAGAGATGAACGTCCCCCCGTCAAAGAAGGCGACTGTATACATCGTTACCGAAAGAAACGACATTTACAACGACAAGACGGCACGCTTCTTCGAAAAGCTCGCAGGTGCGGCAAAGGTAGAGTTTACCGCCTGCACCGACCCGAACGCCGTACAGATCGTAGCAGGAAGCGCAACTCTCTTCGTACCGCTTGCCGACATCATCGACTTCGACAAGGAAAAGGCAAGACTTGACGGCGAAAAGAAAAAGACTATCGGTGAGATCGAGCGCCTTGAAAAGAAGCTTTCAAACGAGGGCTTTGTTGCCAAAGCTCCCGCGGCTGTTATCGACGGCGAGAAGGTAAAGCTTGCAAAATACAAGGAGCAGCTTGAAAGCATCGAAGCGGCTATCGCAAAGCTTCAGTAAATATCAGAAAAAGCCTTCGTGTGAAGGCTTTTTTCTTATGCGTTAATACGCTGTTCACAATGCTGTGATACCATAATCATATCAAGCTAATATGAAAGGGTTGGTACATAAATGAACAATAATCCGTTTAACGGAAACTTCGCCGACAAGACACGCAATCTTGAGCCGAAAAAGATCTTCGTCAAGATCATAATAGCCGTTGTCATTATAGCAATACTCGCACTTCTCTCCACCTGTTGGTATACGGTAGATGAAAAGGAGCAGGCGGTAGTAATGACCTTCGGCAAGGTCACAGGCACTGCAGATGCCGGCATCAACTTTAAGCTTCCGTTCGGTATACAGACGGTAAAAAAGGTTGCCGTTAACGTATACCAGAAGATCGAGATCGGCTACAGGAGCGACAGCTCAAGCGCCGCTGACTATAAGACGGTCGAGACCGAGAGCCGCATGATCACCGGAGACTATAACATCGTAAACATCGACTTTTTCGTTGAGTATAAGGTCTCTGACCCTGTCAAATACCTGTTTGCCTCCGAATCGCCCGAGCTTATACTCAAAAACCTTGTACAAAGCCAGATACGCAACGTCGTAGGCTCGTCCACGGTCGACAGCGTGCTAACAGACGGTAAGGCTGAAATCCAAAGTCAGATCAAAGATCTTATAACAGAGGTTCTGGATGACTACGATATCGGTCTTATACTTACAGACGTAAAGATACAGGACAGCGAACCGCCTACAGAGTCGGTCATCGAAGCCTTCAAGGCTGTCGAAACGGCGAAGCAAGGAGCGGAGACCGCGATAAACCAGGCAAAAGCTTATGAAAACTCCGAGCTTCCCAAGGCACAGGCGCAGGCTGACAAGCTCATTCAGAACGCCGAGTACCTCAAGCAAAACCGTATAAACGAGGCGACCAAGATAGTTGCCAAGTTCAATGCGATGTACGAGGAATATGCTAAAAATCCCGCTATCACCCGTACAAGAATGTATTATGAAATGATAACCGAGACACTTCCCGGCGTCAAGCTCTATATCGACACTGGCGACGGCTCGACGCAGAAATTACTGCCGCTTGAAAACTTTGTTTCCGCGGCAGATGCAGAATAAGGAAAGGGGGACACAACAGTGAAAAAAGGAATAATCGCTTTAGTAATAATAGCAATAGCCGCGATCGTCGTTTTTCTCGCAGTCACAGGTTGCTTATACACAGTAGCCGAAAACGAGTACGCGTGTGTCTTCCGCTTTTCGAAGATAGTCGAAACAGACGACACTCCCGGTCTTCATTTTAAGCTGCCTTTTATAGATACGACCGTGAAATTCCCCAAGACAACGCTTCTCTACGACATTCCGCCATCCGAGGTCCTCACCGCGGACAAGAAAACGATGACCGTAGACTGCTACATCCTTTGGGAGATCACAGACCCCGTTGTCTTCTATCAGACGCTGGGTACTATCGAGGACGCAAAGGCAAGACTTAACAATTTCACATACACCTCGCTTAAGAACCTCATGGGTCGCCTTGAGCAGAACGACATCATCAACGAGGATGACGCGTCCGAGCGTAACGACATCTACGCTAACATCAAGACCGAGGTCGATGATATCGTCGACACCTACGGCATCAATGTTATCGACATAAAAATAAAGCGTTTTGACCTTCCAGAGGACAACGCGCAGGCTGTTTACGCACGCATGATATCCGACCGTAATCAGATAGCCGAAAAGTACATCGCCGACGGAGATTACGAGGCTTCCATCATCAAAAACAATGTCGACAAGCAGGTAAACATAATCGTATCGAACGCCGAAGCAGAAGCCGCAAGGCTTGTTGCCGAGGGTGAGTCCGAATACATGAAGATGCTCGCCGAAGCATACAATACCGATGACAAAAAGAATTTTTACGAGTTCATGGCAGGAATAGATGCCCTCAAAGCATCACTTGCCGACGGCGAAAAGACGGTCATCATCGGTGCTGATTCCAAGCTCGGACAGCTTCTCACTAATAACTGACAGAAAAGGAAACAAGTAAAATGAAAAAAATAACTGCAATTGCTTTATGCATGGTGATGCTCCTTACACTTCTTTCGGGCTGCGGCTCGAAACGCTCTGAGGGAGCCGAAAAATACCTCAGCGAACAGCTTGACGTATTCAAGGACGCAAATGAGGAAAACATAGAAAGTATTCTCGGCGGCGACGGCTCGGGAGCGATCTTTTCGGGTATGGATCCCGCGTTCTTCCTAATGCTTTATGAAAACTTGGACTATACTATAGTTGACAGCAGTGAAAACGGAGACACCGCCGAGGTCAAGGTCAAGATCAGCAATATCGACTGCGGTGCCGTAATGCAGGACTATATAACCAAGCTTATGCTTGCAAGTGCGGAGTCCGATTATGAGGACACAAGCGACGCAAACGATTGGGAAGCATATGACGATGAGCTTTCGAGAATAGCAAGCGAGGTAGTCAAGGACATAGCCGAAAACGGCGAGTATGAAACGATCGAGAACACAGTCACGGTATCGCTCACCAAGGTTGACGGCGAGTGGACGATAGACAACACCGAGGAGTTCTCGGCGGCGCTTCTTCCCGGTCTGGGCGATCTTGTTGATTCTGAGACCTATTGATTTTCATCCACAGGCAAAAAAACGGCGCTCATATGAGCGCCGTTTTTTATTCTTGCTTTAGTTTTGCCTCGCGTTTGTCGCGCATGACACAATAGACAAGTACGTTAACGATCACAACTACACCGCCGATAAACGACCACACTCCCGGTATCTCGCCGTAAATCAGCGCCACCCACACAGGGTTGAGAAGCGGCTCGAACACGGTCACTACCGTGCTTACAAGTGCAGGACAATACGGTCCTGCTATCGCTACAAGCGTGTAAGGGATGCCGAGCTGTACGACACCAAGGATAAGGAACAGTCCGACTGTCTGTACATCAAATGTGTTCTCGGTAAAGAAAACAAACGGTATTCCTACAAGCGCGGTCAAAAGCTGTCCCTGTAAAACTCCGTTGATGCTCGTCACCTGATCAGCTTCGCCGACTACGATAAATATTCCCGCAAAACCGAGCGCCGCGATTATTGCAACAAGGTCTCCGATGACTCTGCCCTCTCCCATGCTGTCCTTGAAGAACATAGCCACGCCGAGTATTGTTATAATAACGCATATGACATCATTGATACGCGGACGCTGACGCTTGAATATCACCTGATAAAGAAGCACGAATACAGGAGCGGAATACTGGATAACGATCGCGTTTGCTGAGCTTGTCAGCTTGTTTGCACCGACAAAGCTGAAAAATGTCATTGCACAGACTACAGCATTAAGCAGTGTTTGCTTGTTTATCACAAATTTTGTTTTTGATATCAACATATACACCAGCACGGTCATCGCCGCTACAAAACTGCGTATTCCCGCGATCACTATCGGATTGCAGTCTATGTACTTGATCAGCACTCCCGCGATGCTCCACATTACGGACACAAGCGCCATTATAAGTGTTGCTTTTCGTGTACTCATAGACTTTTTATCAATATTCATTTGCAATAATTTCCTCTCGATAAAGATAATTGTTTCTTGCGTAAATTATAACAAATACGTAAGACGATGTCAACGAAAAAGATAGAATAAATTGCAAAAGATAAATGTAAACAAATTAGCAAAGTTGACGAAAAGACTTGAACTTGAGCTTGATTTGTGATAAACTGTATTAAATAGGGCTTTTGCTCACTCTAATCAGTATATTATGAAAGGATAAGCAACTTGAAAGACAACAACAACATAATCGCTCAGCGCAAGAAGACCTCGATCGGCGGTCAGGCTCTGATCGAAGGAATAATGATGCGCGGTCCGCACAAAACGGCAATGGCTGTAAGACACACAAGCGGCGAGATCGTAATCAAGGAATGGGACAACGGTACAGGCAAAACCCCGAAGATACTTAAGCTTCCCATAATCCGCGGTGTATACAATTTTATCATGTCGATGAAGATCGGATACAAGTGCTTGATGGAGTCAGCCGAAATGAGCGGACTCGAGGATGAAGAGCCTGTAAAAGGATCTGACGTTACAAACGAAGCAAACGAGGATGTTTCGGACAGCAAACCGGAAGCAACCGAAAACAAGCAGGAAGAAAAAAAGAGCGATGTTCTCATGAACGTGCTCATGGTAATCGCGTCTGTTCTCGGCGTAGCGTTGGCGCTCGTACTCTTCATGTACCTGCCGACCCAGATATTCTCTTGGCTTGCAAAGGCTTTCCCTGTACTTGAAGGCAGATTTTTACGCAGTCTTTTTGAGGGAATATTGCGTATAGTCATATTTGTGCTGTATATGTACCTTGTGTCACTGATGAAGGATATCCGCCGCACATTTATGTACCACGGAGCTGAGCACAAGACCATCTACTGCTACGAGTCAGGTCTTGAGCTTACGGTGGAAAATGTACGGGGCATGCAACGCTTCCATCCCAGATGCGGAACTTCGTTTATGATACTTATGCTCATCGTCGGAATAGTAATTTCGATGTTCATATCGGTTACAAATCCGTTTTTGAGAACGCTTATCAAGCTCGCACTTCTTCCCCTTACGGTCGGCATCGGCTACGAGCTTATCAAGATCGCCGGCAGACACGACAATCTTTTAACACGCATAATCTCGCTTCCCGGCGTATGGCTTCAGCATATATCGGTGCTTGAGCCGGACGACAGCATGATCGAGTGTGCGATCGAGGCGGTCAACCGCGTTATCCCCGACGACGGCAGCGACACTTGGTAAGTCCGGAGCCCGGACAGGCAATACGCGCGGCTTCTCTGATCAAATTCGAAGTCTTAAGCCCATACCCCGTCGTTACGGGAGAGTTGGCATATCGCACAGTTCGGAGTCCGGACAGGCAATACGCGCGGTCCGGAGCCCGGACAGGCGATACGCGCGGCTTCTCTGATCAAATTCGAAGTCTTAAGCCCATACCCCGTCGTTACGGGAAATTTATTAATTAAGTTGTATGCAAAGACAAAAGCGGCTGTTTTCAGCCGCTTTTTTGTTCATGTACAACTATCTCATGCGGAATAAAAACATCGTTTTCATTTCCGCCGCCAAGTATATATACACGAAAAAAACAGCGTGTCAACCTGACACGCTGTTTTGTGTTCATTTTCTCATATCGCGGTGCATTACGGTAAATACCGATGCTGCTTCCGCTCTTGTCGCGTTACGCTTAGGCTCGAAATAGCCCTCGGTGTTACGTTCCATAACACTGTGTGTATCTGCCCAAAGGATCGCATCCTCTGCGTAATCGGAAATCTGAAGATGATCTATATAGTCAAGCTTTCCGCGCACCTTCGTGTCCATTCTTGCAAATCTTGCAAATCTGTACATGATCGTCGCCATCTGCTCACGCGTGATGGGGGTATCGGGCGAAAACTCGGTCTCGCTTACTCCGTTTACGATCTCATTCTTGTGCGCCCAGACGACCGCGTCCTTATAATAGCTTCCGTCCTTGACATCAGTAAAGGGGCACTCAGACTTTACGGTAGGCGATTTCTGCATACGGTAAAGAACTGTAACGAACATTGCTCTTGTGAAGTTTCCTTCGGGATCAAACTGTGTTTTGGAGATACCGTTCATAAGTCCCTTGTCAAAAACATAAGCAACATCGTCGTAATACCATTTATCCTTGCTTACATCGGTGAAGTCAAGCTTTATCTGTGCAAGCTTTTCGGCATACTGCTTATCGACAGCCCACTTGGCGAAAATGCTCATGCTGTTTTCCACCGGCGTGTTGAAATCATACTCAACGGTATAATGACTGCCTGTATACCAGCCGTCAAAGATAAAGCCCTCCTTGGTGGGGTCTTCGGGTCTGGGTACCTTGCCGCCCTTACGCACATGTACGCTCTCTATGTAGCTTCCTCCGTCGGTGTTAAAGCCGACTGTGTAGAAGGTCTCAACAACGTCGGATGCCTGTGCGGCAACTACAAATATTCCCGTAAACAAGAGGCATACTGCTATCGCGAACGACGCTATACACAAGCTGTATTTCTTCATAATTTTATATTTCCTTTCCGAAAATTCATACATAACCTTTAGTATTCTACCAAAAACAAGCAAAAAAGTCAATGCTTTTTGAAAACATTGTCATTTACGAGCATTAAGACAAAAAATTATGGCTTATATGTTGCAGTTTCACCAAATTTCGCTTTCACTATCATATCAGCTATCCTTGCAAAATCCTCGATACCCAGCGCTTCGCCGCGTACAGTGGCGGAAAAGCCCGACTCTTCTACGATTCCGGTAAGGCAAGCGCGGTCAAGCTCGCCGAACTCACTTGAGAGCGAATTCGGGAGCGTCTTGCGTCTTTGCGCGAAAGCACCGCGTATCACTCTGAAAAATACTCCTGTGTCAAGAGTTTTTACCGGCGGTTCTTCATGAAGCCTTATACGCATTACAGCGGAATCCACCTTCGGTGCCGGCATAAAGCATCCCGCCGGAACGGAAAACAGTTTTTTTACCTCACCGTAATAAGACACAGACGCGGTTATAGCACCGTAATCAGCCGTACCCGGCATACTGCAAAGCCTTGCGACGACCTCTTTTTGTATCATTACCGTAACATAGTCAAAGCCCGCACCCGATTCAAGCAGATGCATGATAACCGGTGTGGTTATATAGTACGGAAGATTAGCACAGACCGAAAAATGCATGCCTATATCCGAAAACTCGCGCTTACACAGCTCTTTAACGTCGGTCTTCATTATGTCCGCCGATATTACTGTTACATTGTCAAACTCGGCAAGCGTATGCTCAAGCGCGGGCAACAACGTCGTATCTATCTCGACAGCGACCACCTTTTTGTATCTTTTTGCGAGCTCATATGTGAGTGTACCGATACCCGGGCCGATCTCAAGTATACCGCAGTCAAAGTCTCCGTTGGTACATTCATCGGCTATCCGCGCAGGTACGGACGCGTTTATCAGAAAATTCTGTCCGAACTTCTTCTTAAAGTTCAGATCAAACTCTCTCATTATTTCTTTTACTGTGTTTATATCGGTCAGTCGCATAGTTCTTCCTTTCACGGGGATTTTAGTAAATTGTAACACACATCAGCTTAAAAATCAACAAATTTCAAAAATAATCTTGCAATTATATTATTTTATGGTATAATAGTATGGATTGCCACGTTTTGCGGCACAATAATACACACACAGAAAGGTCAAGTCAAAATGAACGATCAAAAAGACTTCAAGCCCTATGTGCCCGCCGAAAAGGTGACTCCCGAGATCACAGTCACCTCTATCGTCATGGGTATCATTCTTGCGGTGGTCTTCGGTGCTGCCAACGCATACCTCGGTCTGCGTGTCGGTATGACCGTATCCGCGTCGATTCCCGCCGCGGTCATCGCCATGGGCGTTATACGCGTTATCATGCGTAAAAACTCAATCCTCGAAAGCAATATCGTACAAACAGTAGGCTCTGCGGGCGAATCTCTCGCCGCCGGTGCTATCTTCACTCTTCCCGCACTCTTTTTGTGGGCGGCAGAGGGCAAGATGGACAAGCCTGGCATCATTGAGATCACGCTTATCGCACTTTTGGGCGGTCTGCTCGGCGTATTCTTTATGATACCGCTTCGCAATGCGCTTATCGTTAAGGAGCACAGCGTGCTTCCCTATCCCGAGGGAACCGCATGCGCCGAGGTTCTTTTGGCAGGCGAAAAGGGCGGTGCAAACGCATCCACAGTATTCGCGGGCATGGGCTTTGCGGCACTCTTCAAATTCATCATAGACGGTCTCAAGCTCGTATCGGGCGAGATATCGCTCAAGATCAAGGGCTATAACGGCGAGATCGGCACACAGATATACCCCGCTGTTCTCAGTGTCGGATATATCTGCGGTCCACGCATAGCATCATACATGTTTGCGGGCGGCGTACTCAGCTGGCTCGTGCTTATCCCGATAATAGTGCTTTTCGGTGCTGATCTTATCCTTTACCCCGGTACAAAGGCTATAGGAGAAATGTTCGCCGAGGGCGGTGCAAGCGCCATCTGGAGCTCGTATATCAGATACATCGGCGCAGGCGCACTCGCGGCAGGCGGTATCATCAGCCTTATCAAATCTCTTCCGCTCATTGTTTCCACCTTTGCCGGTGCTATCAAGAGTATGAAGGGTACAAAGGCAGGTACAGCCCGTACCGAACAGGATATCAGTATGAAGACGGTTATCATCGCTATCGTTATCCTCACACTTCTTGTATGGCTCGTTCCCGCTATTCCCGTAACCCTTTTGGGCGCGGTGATAGTCGTAATTTTCGGCTTCTTCTTTGCGACCGTATCCTCGCGTATGGTCGGACTTGTGGGAAGCAGTAACAACCCCGTTTCGGGCATGGCTATCGCTACTCTTCTCATCGCAACACTTATCCTCAAGGTAACAGGCAGCTCCGGTGTTGCCGCTATGAGCAGTGCTATCGCGATCGGCTCGATCATATGCATCGTTTCGGCGATCGCGGGCGACACCTCGCAGGACCTCAAGACAGGTTATCTGCTCGGCTCAACTCCCAAGAAGCAGCAGATCGGCGAGATCGTCGGTGTTGTTGCCGCAGCTCTCGCCATAGGCGCGACACTTTATCTGCTTGACAGCGCGTGGGGCTTCGGCTCGGAACAGCTTGCCGCACCTCAGGCAACTCTTATGAAAATGATCATCGAGGGCGTTATCGACGGTAACCTCCCCTGGGGGCTTGTATTTATCGGCGTATTTATCGCTGTGATCGTCGAGATCCTCGGTATACCCGTGCTTCCCTTTGCTATCGGCGTGTACCTGCCGGTACAGCTCAACGCGTGCGTAATGGTCGGCGGTCTTGTTCGTCTTGCGCTTGACAAGCTCAAGAAAAGCGAAGATGAAAAGAAGGCTATCGTAAATGACGGTATACTCTTCTGCTCCGGTATGATCGCAGGCGAAGGTCTTGTCGGTATCCTGCTCGCGCTTCTCGCGGTATTCGGCATCGACTCTGTTCTCGACCTTTCGGCACGTCTCGGTATCCCCGCGGCCGTATCAAATGCAGGAGGACTTGTTCTTCTGGCAATAACGATCCTTACCGTTCTCAAATTCTCGCTTTGGAAAAAACGCAAGTAAGCCATGAAAAAGCAGACAGGCGAGAATTATCTCGAACGCGTACCCGTACGCTCTCCCGAGCTTTCATGGAAGCTTGAAGAAAACGGCACGGTAACGCTTGAAAAAGAAAACACAGGTATATTCAACCGTATCGCACAGAAGCTGTTAAAGCGTCCGCGTATCAGCTATATCCACTTAGATGAAACGGGTAGCTTTGTATGGCCGCTTATCGACGGAGAAAAAAGCATAATCGACATCGGAAAGGATGTTGACGCCCATTTCGGAGAAGCCGCTCACCCGCTTTACGAGCGGTTGGCGAAATATTTTCAGGTGATGGAAAGCTACGGCTTTATCATATGGAAAAAGAATTAAACAGCATCAAAATATTATCAGAAAAAATTCAAGCAAAAGCCTTCTCCGCCGGAGAAGGCTTTTTGTGTGAAAATAATCATAAAAGTCGTGTATATCGTCATATAAATTCCGATCAACGGGTGTTGATATTTCGCTCAAAGTATGATATAATTAAAATCAGTTTATTGATGAAAGGAAAAGACGGATGAAAAAAGAACGGGTCGCCGCACTTGACCTTGTACGCTCGGTTGCGATATTTTTCGTTATAGTTCTGCACTCGGTGTCGCTTAACGGCGCGCTGTCGGGGGATATAAACTCGGTATGGTGGACGGTAAATCTCTATGTGCGCCATCTGTCGTTTTGCTGTGTTCCGCTTTTTATAATCTTAAGCGGATACCTTCAAAATAACAAGCTCTTCTCTTTTTCATACTACAAGGGCATCATCCCCGTAGGTATTTCCTACATGATCATCAGTCTGCTTTCTCTTATCGGAAAAGCGATAAGCGACAAAAGCATCGTACTCACTCCCACATATGTGATAGCGCGGATACTTGATTTTACCGCAAACGATTACGCGTGGTATTTTGAGATGTACATCGGACTGTTCCTGCTGATACCTTTTCTTAACGCGATGTACAAGGGTCTGCCCTCACGCCGAGCTAAGCTTGCACTGATAATAACACTTGCTTTTCTCACGCTAATGCCTGAGACAGTTAAAAGTTTCTCGCCGGCGTATGCGCCGGGCGGAAGTGTTATACTCGATATCATCCCCGAATTTTTCGCCACACTCTACCCGCTTACATATTATTTCATCGGCTGTTATTTTGCCGAGTACAAGCCTTTTGCAAAGTCAAGCCGCATCTTGCGTCTTGCCGCGGCGGCGGCAGTACCCGTGCTCCCCGCGCTTTTGTGCTATATTTTCTCACACTCACGCGGATCTTACGCCTGGTACATGATGAACGGCTTCAACACGCTTACCATTGCACTCACGGCTGTTGCCGTATTCTCGCTGTTATATGACCTTGAGCCAAAAGCAGGTCCGATACGCGCATCCCTCAAGCTCGTATCCGAATGTACTTTTGAGATATATCTGTATTCGTTTATATTCGATTCATTCTATTACGCATACTTCCGCAAGCATCATGTCATCATGATCGCGATAGTTTTTGTGTCATCGCTTATCGCGGCATTTGTAACGAGGTCGGTACTCATAAAGCCGATCTCATCGCTTATGATTTCGCTGTATTCAACTCTTTCACAAAAACTTGATACGCCAAAGTCAAAATTTGTACAAACAGACACCGATAAATAATTGTAAAAATGGTAATTTCACAAATAGACATAACTCGGCAAAAGTAGTATAATTTTACAGTATTATATTAACTTATCAGAGGTTTGTCATGAAATTACTTAACTCCTACGTACAAATGTTCAAACGCGAGTTTGAAGGCTACAATCTTCAGAGCCTGTTTCGCGATCTTCTTGCCGGCCTTACCGTAACAGCCGTCGCACTTCCCCTTGCACTCGCATTCGGCGTGAGCTGCGGTGCTTCCGCAGCGGCAGGACTTGTAACAGCGATAATAGCAGGTATAGTTATAAGCCTGTTTTCGGGCGCTTCCTTCCAGATAAGCGGACCTACAGGCGCTATGTCGGCGGTGCTTGTGACCATAATCATGAAGTTCAAGCTCGAGGGCGTGTTCGTCGTTACCTTTATGGCAGGCATACTTCTTCTGCTTGCAGCAGTCTTCAAGCTCGGCAGACTTGTTTCGATGATCCCCCGCCCTGTTATAACCGGCTTTACATCGGGTATCGCGATCATCATCGCACTCGGGCAGATAGACAACTTTTTCGGCACAACATCTGTCGGAGAAAACGCGATCTCCAAGCTTTTAAGCTATGGCGAGCTCGGCTTCAAGCCGAATCTTTTCTCCGTGCTTCTCGGACTTATCGTTGTTGCTGTAATGATAGTATGGCCTAAGAAATGGAACGCAAAGGTTCCCTCCTCGCTTATCGGTATAATCGTCGCAACGATCGTTTGCGTTATCTTTGATCTGGACGTGCCCACTGTAGGTCAGATCCCGAAAACGCTCTTTCTCGAGGATAGGCTTACTCTTGCCTCGGTCGAATGGTCAAGACTCGGCGAGTACATCTCGCCCGCTATAAGCATAGCGGCGCTTGCGATGATCGAAAGCCTGCTCTGCGGTGCAAGCGCGTCGCGTATGAAAAATGAGGAATTTGACGCTAACAAGGAGCTTATCGCTCAGGGTATCGGAAACATGCTCATCCCGCTGTTCGGCGGTGTTCCCGCTACTGCGGCTATCGCACGTACAAGCGTTGCGATCAAATCCGGATGTCAGACCCGCCTGTGCGGCATATTCCACGCGTTCGGACTTCTCGCGGCAATGTTCGCGCTCGGTCCGATAATGGCAAAGCTTCCCCTCTCGGCGCTCGCCGGCGTGCTCATGGTGACCGCTTGGCGTATGAATGAGTGGGACGAGATCAAATACATCTTTTCTCACAAGCTTTACGGAGCAATAGGAAAATTTCTTATCACTATGGCGTCAACGGTAGTGTTTGACCTCACGGTCGCTATCGTCATCGGTATCGTATACTCGGTATTTGTATTTATCTACAGATGCTACAAGCTTGATTTTGAAGTAAACGAGACCGACAATGAAACGCTGATCACACCCTGCGGTTCTATCTTTTTCCTAAACTGCGGAAAGCTTGAGAGCACTGTTGAAAAGTACATATCCGCATATAAGACGCTTACGATCGACCTTAAGCTTGTCAATGTTATCGACACCTCGTCATGTGAGTATCTTCTTGAGCTGACCGAGACAAACGCGTGTGTTGTAATTACAGGCGCAGAGGGTTCGGTACAGAAGATGCTTGAGCAAACGGGAGTTGTATGCGGCGGTACGCTTGAAGAAGAAACCAAAACTGTAACAATATAAATTAGATTCAAAGGAGAAAAATTATGTCCGTCACAGAAAGCAAGGCTGTAAAAGGCTTTATTACCATGGCAAATGACGGTTGGGAACAGGGATGGCATGAACGTAACGGCGGCAACCTCTCTTACAGAATGAAGGACGAAGAGGTAAAAGAGATCGCAAACGAGCTTGACCACAGCACAGAATGGCATCCTATCGGTGCAAGCGTACCCGGTGTCGCAGGCGAATATTTTATCTTCACCGGTACGGGAAGATACTTCCAGAATGTTATCAAGAACCCCGAGGAATCCATCGGCATCATCAAGCTTGACGATAAGGGCGAGAACTATCAGATAGTTTGGGGACTTACAGGCGGCGGAAGACCTACAAGCGAGATCCCCTCTCACCTTATGAGCCATGAGACAAAAAAGGCCGTAAGCGGCGGTACACACCGCGTTATATACCATGCTCACCCTGCAAATACGATCGCACTTACATTCGTGCTCCCTCTCAAGGACGAGATATTCACCCGTGAGATATGGGAAATGATGCCCGAGTGCTCAGTAGTATTCCCCGAGGGTATCGGCGTTGCCGAGTGGATGGTACCCGGAAGCCATGAGCTTGCTGTAAGAACAGGCGAGCTTCTTAAAACGTACAATGTTGCTATATGGGCTCATCACGGTATGCTCTGCTCGGGCGAGGACTTCGACTCGACCTTCGGACTTATGCACACTGTTGAAAAGGCGGCAACTATACTCGTTAAGGTAATGTCCATGACAGGCATCAAGCGTCAGACTATCACATCGGATAATATGCGCGCACTCGCTAAGGACTTCAAGCTCTCGCTTGACGAAAAGTTCTTGTATTGATTTTTATATATTTTTACGAGGGGGAGCTTTTTATAAAATGCTCCCCCTCGTGCTACCTCGCAAAAACTTTAAATAGCCGGCTCAATAAGTTTTATTATCCTCATACGGTGTGAAATCTAAAAAACTTAAAAACTTTAACCCGTACACTTGCATTTTATAAAAAATGTGGTATAATATAATATGTTGTTAATAAACCGTGACAAATAATCTTTTTTGGAGAAAGTTATGATCAAACAGGGCTTCGATAATGACAAGTATATAAAAATGCAGTCCGAGCACATCAAGGAGCGTATCGCCGATTTCGGAGGTAAGCTCTACCTTGAATTCGGAGGCAAGCTCTTCGATGACCACCACGCCTCCCGCGTGCTTCCCGGCTTCGCTCCCGACAGTAAGATAAGAATGCTTATAAATCTAAAGGATGACGCTGAGATCGTCATCGTTATAAACGCTTCGGATATCGAAAAGAATAAGATCCGCGGAGACCTTGGTATCACATATGACCAGGATGTGCTTCGCCTTATCGACGCTTTCCGCGGCTTCGGACTTTACGTCGGTAGCGTTGTCATCACCCTCTTTGAGGGTCAGACCTCTGCCATAGCTTTCAGAAAACGTCTTGAAGATCTCGGTATAAAGGTTTATTATCACTATTCTATCCCCGGTTATCCCTCCGACGTAAAAAAGATCGTCAGCGATGAGGGACTCGGCACAAACGACTATATCAAAACCGAGCGCTCGCTTATAGTCGTTACCGCACCCGGTCCGGGAAGCGGAAAGATGGCGACCTGCTTATCCCAGCTTTATCACGAAAACAAGCGCGGAATCAAGGCCGGATACGCGAAATTCGAGACCTTCCCCATATGGAATCTCCCTCTCAAGCATCCCGTAAACCTCGCTTATGAGGCGGCGACCGCAGACCTTAACGACGTTAACATGATCGACCCGTATCACCTTGAGGCATACGGCAAGACCACCGTAAACTATAACCGCGACGTTGAGATATTCCCCGTGCTTGCGGCAATATTTGAGAAAATATCCGGAAGCTGTCCGTACAAATCTCCCACAGATATGGGTGTAAATATGGCAGGCTTCTGTATCTACGATAACGACAATGTGTGCGAGGCGTCAAAGTACGAGATAATCCGCCGTTACTACGCTTGCGCCTGCTCAAAGCGCAAGGGACTTTCGGACGGCATAGACACCGAAAAGATCGAGATCATAATGAATAATGCCGGCATTTCTGTAAACGACCGCAAGGTCATCCCTGCGGCACTTGACAAGGCGGCTCAGACAAGCGAGCCCGCGTGCGCGCTTGAACTGCCAGACGGCAGGATCATAACGGGAAAGACAACAAAGCTTCTCGGTGCGTCCTCGGCGATGCTCTTGAATGCGCTTAAGGCGCTTGCGGGAATTGACGATGACATACACCTGATCTCACCCGAGATAATCGAGCCTATCCGCACCCTCAAGGTCGGACATCTGCACTGCAACAACCCAAGGCTTCATACCGATGAAATACTGATAGCGCTTTCGATATGTGCGCTTTCGGATGATAACGCAAAGCGTGCATTTGATCAGCTTGACAATCTCAAGGACTGCGAGGCGCACTCGACCGTCATCCTCTCACCCGTTGATGACGGCGTTATGAAAAAGCTCGGCATCCACATGACAAGCGAGCCTGCGTATCAGTCAAAGAAGCTTTATCACAAGAACTAAAAGGAGACGATCACTATGAAAATATTTTTTGTACGCCACGGCGATCCCGATTACGATACTGACACCCTGACCGAGCTTGGTAAGCTTCAGGCAGAGGCCGCGGCAAAAAGACTTGAAAACTGCGGCATTCAAAGAATTTTCGCTTCCTCTATGGGACGTGCGGTTGCAACCGCGACTCCTCTGGCACAGCGGCTTTCTCTTGAAATAGAAACACGCGATTTCATACGCGAAATACAGTGCGACGCTCTGAACAAGGACGAGCCGATACTTGAAAATGGGCATCCGTGGAACGTAGCGAATGCGCTCGTAAGCATGGGCGAGTCACTTACAAAGTGGGATTGGAGAGAGCATGAGCCCTTTTCAAAAAGCATGGCTGTAAACTCTGTAAACAAGCTCGAAGCCGGACTTGATAAATGGCTTGAGGAGCTTGGATACAGGCGCGAGGGTGAAAACTACCGCGTTATAGGGGACGACACCAAGAAAACGATCGCGATGTTCAGTCACGCAGGAGCATCGACTGCAGCGATCGCACATATGGTAAGCGTTCCATTTCCTCTTGCGTGCGCTATATTTGCCGTAAACTTTACGTCAATTACGTCGATAGAGCTTGAGGATACCAAGGGCAAGCTCGTAAAGCCCATGATAACACTGCTCAACGATCACAAGCATATCAAAGGAATAAAGATATAACAAAAAGCTACAGCCTGCACAGTGTGCAGGCTGTAGCTTTATTTAACTGTAACAGCTTCCTTTTCCGCTTCTTTGTAGGATGCGTCAAAGTCAAGCATCATCTTGATACGGTTGACCTGGTTTACGCGGCTCGCGCTCGGGTCATAGTCGATCGCTATAACATTAGCGCCGGGGTAAAGCTCCTTGAGCTTTTTAATAATACCCTTTCCCGCGATGTGGTTGGGTAAGCAACCGAACGGCTGTGTGCAAACAACGTTGTTTACACCGTTTTTGATAAGGCTGACGATCTCACCCGCAAGATACCAGCCCTCACCACACTGATTACCGATAGAAATGACCTCTGTAGCGCATTTTTCTATCGTTTCAATACTTTCGGGTGCTTCAAAGCGGCGGCTCTTTTCAAGAGCCTTCTTCATAGGCGCGCCCATGAACTTGCATATCTTCAACAGCACTGTTCCGATAAGTCCGCTCCTTAACGACTGACCGAGATGCTCGTGTCGGTATTCGTTATTTCTGAAGCAGTATTCAAGGAAGCCTATCATGCCGGGAAGCGATGCCTCCGCCCCCTCTGCTTCCAGAAGCTCTACTAAATGATTGTTAGCAAGCGGCATATACTTTACAAGTATCTCGCCCACAATACCGACTCTCGGCTTTGTGAGCCCATCGTTTACCGGAAGTTCATCAAACTCACGCACAGCGTTGTTTATATTCGACTTGAACTTACTGAGTCCGAATCCCTTACCTGTCAGCGACCGTATAAATTCATTCTTCCATTTCTCGGCAAGCTCGTCCGCCGAACCGCGCTTTATCTCATACGGACGCGTGTGAAGAAGTATCTTGCTTAAGACATCTCCATAATAGAGTGCCTGTACGCACTTTGTTATCATCTTCATATCATACTTAAGTCCGGAGTGCTTCTCCAAACCGGTAAAATTAAGCGAGATAACGGGTATGTGTCCGTATCCGGCAAGCTTAAGAGCACGTCGGATAAGACCTATGTAGTTCGACGCACGGCATCCGCCGCCTGTCTGCGTCATTATCAGAGCAAGCTTGTTTGTGTCGTATCTGCCCGACAGCACCGCTTCCATAAACTGACCGATAACGATAAGAGCAGGGTAACATGCGTCGTTATTCGTATATTTAAGTCCGTACTCTATGATCTCGGGTCCTTCACGTGTCATCATTTCGGCGCCGTAGCCTGAAGCGTTGAACGCGGCTTCAAGTATCTCGAAATGTATCGGAGACATCGGCGGGAAAAGGATCGTATACTTCTTTTCCTGCATCTCGCTTGTGTACTCGACAGGCTTGAATACGCTGTCATCCACCTTACTTACGGTGATGGTATTACGCATCCTTATCGCCGAGAGCGTAGAACGAACACGTATACGCGCCGCACCGAGATTGTTTACCTCGTCGATCTTCAGAAGCGTGTATATCTTAGATGCTTGGGCAAGTATATCAGCGACCTGATCGGCGGTGACCGCGTCAAGTCCGCATCCGAAGGAATTAAGCTGAATAAGGTCAAGAGAACCGTTGCGGCACACATATTCCGCCGCTCTGTAAAGGCGCGAATGATACATCCACTGATTTGTTACACGAAGTGTCATATCGCGTCCGAGATGCGAGACTGCGTCCTCTGTAAGCACAGCGACCCCATACCCCTGTATCATCTCGGGAATGCCGTGATTTATCTCGGGGTCAAGGTGATACGGACGTCCCGCGAGCACTATGCCTCGCGCGTTGTTTTCACCTATCCACTCAAGCACGCGTTCACCCTCGCGCATAACATCTTCACGTACGCGTATAAGCTCACACCACGCAGAATGTGCGGCGCGGCTCGTTTCTTTTTTGCTTATTCCCCACTCATTCAACGCAAAGCTCTCAAGCTCCTCTGTAAGCGTCTTCTCATCGGTAAATGCGAGAAAAGGCTTTATAAGCTTGACACCGCCCGCTTTAAGCGATTCGGCATTGTTTGCGATATTTTCGGGGTATGATGTTACCATCGGGCAGTTAAAGTGATTCTGTGCGTTTTTATCCTCTGCTCTTTCATAGAAAACGCAAGGATAGAAAATTCTCTTAACACCGTTGTTTACAAGCCATTCTATATGGCCGTGAACAAGCTTCGCCGGATAACATTCGGATTCGCTCGGTATAGATTCCATACCGAGTGAATATATCTTCTTGCTTGAATATGGCGACAGTACTACCGAAAAGCCAAGCTCTTTAAAGAACGTAGCCCAGAACGGGTAGTTTTCATACATATTGAGAACACGCGGAATGCCGATGACTCCGCGCTTCGCCACGCTTTCGTCAAGACTCTCATAGTCAAAGAGCTTTGAAAGCTTATATTCAAACATATTCGGTGCGCTGTTGGTACTCTTCTCAAGTCCGAGTCCCTTTTCACATCTGTTACCTGATATGTAACGTCTGCCGTCCGAAAACTTGTTCACGGTAAGACGGCAGCTGTTGTTACAGCCCTTGCATCTCGCCGTAGATACCGAATATGTAAGCTCGGCGGCAACAGACGGGATAAACTCATTTGTCTGCCCATCGGCTCTGTGCTTGTCTCTTGCAAATAATGCGGCACCGAATGCGCCCATTATGCCCGCTATATCCGGGCGTATGGCTTCAACGCCCGCTGTCTTTTCAAGGGCTCTGAGCACGGCATCGTTATAGAATGTACCGCCCTGTACGACGATACGCTCGCCGAGCGCCTTGGAGTCGGTCAGCTTGATGACCTTGAAAAGCGCGTTCTTTATTACAGAGTAAGCAAGTCCCGCCGCTATATCGCTGACGCTTGCTCCCTCTTTTTGAGCCTGCTTTACGTTCGAGTTCATGAACACGGTGCATCTTGTACCCAGATCGAGCGGATTCTTTGAAAAAAGCGCTTCCTTTGCAAATTCGGGAGCGGTAAAGCCCATCGAGCTTGCAAAGTTTTCGATAAATGAGCCGCATCCGGACGAGCATGCCTCATTAAGCATGATATTGTCAACATATCCGTCCTTTATGCGGATGCATTTCATGTCCTGTCCGCCGATATCGAGAATACAATCAACATTCGGCTCAAAATATTTCGCCGCCGTATAGTGCGCGATCGTTTCGACCTCGCCCATGTCAAGCTTAAAGGCGTTTTTCATCAGCTCCTCACCGTATCCGGTCGAGCAGGTGGCAACTATATGTGCGTCTGCCGACAAAAGCGAGGAAAGCTGTGCAAAAGACTCCTTCGCACATGCGATCGGGTCGCCGCTGTTGCCCTTATAGTACGAATAAAGAAGCTCGCCGTCATCCGAGATCAGTGCGATCTTGGTAGTTGTTGAGCCTGCGTCGATACCGAGATAACAGTCGCCCTTATATGTAGATATATCCGCCTTTTTAACCTTGTTCTTTTCATGTCTGCCGGTAAAGGCACTGTAATCATCCTCGCCTGTAAAGAGCGGTTCAAGACGTGTTATCTCCGCGGTCACGCCCTTTGCGTTTTCAAGCTCATCGGCAAATTCGGTAAGCGAGAGCCTGCGTCCGCCCTTACGCTTTGCATAAAGCGCCGCTCCGTATGCCGCGAACATGTGCGCGTTTTCGGGCACTACTGCTGTTTCATCGGTGAGAGAAAGCGTTTCCATGAACGCACGGCGCAGATTTTTAAGATAGTGTAACGGTCCGCCCAAGAATGCAACATTCCCGCGTATCGGTCTGCCGCAGGCAAGTCCGCTTATCGTCTGATTCACTACCGCCTTGAATATCGAGTACGCAAGATCCTCACGTGCCGCACCGTCGTTAATAAGAGGTTGGATATCGGTCTTTGCAAACACGCCGCAACGAGCCGCGATCGGGTATACGGTCTTGGCGTTTGACGCAAGCATGTCAAGTCCGCCCGCATCTGTCTGAAGTATAGCCGCCATCTGATCGATAAACGAGCCTGTACCTCCCGCGCAGATACCGTTCATACGCTGGTCGATACCGCCTGTCAGATATATTATTTTTGCATCCTCACCGCCAAGCTCGATGGCAACGTCCACCTTCTTGTCAAGTCCGGCAAGCGCACCCGTTTCCGCGATGACCTCTTGAACGAAATTTATGTCCATGACCTTGGCAAGTCCCATTCCGCCGCTTCCCGTGATCGCAAAGACAGCGTCACCGTCACCGTTTTCGGCAATAAACTCACGAAGCAGCGTCACTATGGTATCGCGTGTATTAGAGTAATGACGCCTGTAGCTCGAAGCGCATATTTTTCCGTTTTCGTCGAGCACCGCTACCTTAGCGGTAGTCGAACCGATATCTACGCCTATAAAATAAGAATTTTCCATTTTCGATCCTTTCAACATAGCACAATCACCAAATATTCACTGTCATTTTGTAGCAATTGCACAGTTGATCTGCATATTTAGACAGCATTTT
>JAFUMW010000132.1 GCA_017482465.1 Clostridia bacterium | reverse complement strand
CCTAATCCGAACTTATTTTGCACATAACCGGCTATTGCTATCCAGATACAGACAGGTATTATTGCCGTAAGCGCTATTTCGGTGAAGTAGCCTAAAGCTTTTACTATGTCATTAAGTCTGTTATACATATATTATTTCCCTGAAAATATATTAATATCATTATACATTAAGCGCGGCAGTTTCATGTTAACAAAATAAGTGGAAAATGTTAATATTTGATTATTATTGTTCAAATCTTGACATTTTACGGTATCTAAAAATATGCATAATTACTATTGACATCTACCTACCGAGGAGGTATAATTTATTCATATAAAAAAGTAAAGACCCGCAAGCGTAAATTTTACGTGTAACAGGCCTTTAGGGGGTCTCAAAATGAACAAAAGTATTAAGAAGATCGTTATTGCCGCTCTGTTTGCCGCATTTACATGCGCCGCCACGTTTATCAGCGTGCCTTTACCGATAGGCTACGCGAACCTCGGCGACGTAATGGTACTTTTGTGCGGAGCAGTTCTGGGGCCGGTATATGGCTCGCTTGCGGCGGGGCTCGGTTCGGCACTTGCCGATATGTTTTTCGGATATGCGATGTACATACCGGGCACATTCATTATAAAAGCTTTGATGGCGTTTACGGTAGCCTCTTTGTTTAAGCTTATATCAAGCAAGGTCAAGTATTCGATTGTGAGCCATGTAATATCGGCTGTTGCGGCCGAGATCATAATGGTCGGCGGATATTATCTGTATGAATCTGTGTGCTTGTCATACGGCTTCGGCGGAGCGGCGGCATCGTTATTTGGTAACTGTATGCAGGGTGTAGTCGGTGTTGTTGCGTCGTCCGCGCTTGTTATTCCGCTTAAAAAGCTAATGACAAAAGCGAAGATATTGTAAAATGTAAAAAGAGAGGTCGTTTTTTGAACGACCTCTCTTTTGGTTTGTCGGAGGACTTTTATATTTTATTCTGCGATGTAGAAAAAGTCGTCTGCTGGAATCTTACCGCCGATCGACGCGGGGTTCTGTTCAAAGAGAACATTCAGATAACCGTTGACCATAGGCTTGACCTCTTCGCCGACATTACCGGTTACATTACAGTAAGGTATAGCCTGCTTTGCGATTGCTGCTTTGAAAATGCCGGCTTCTTCTATGAGCACAGCCGCTTCTTCAACATTGGTGTTTACAAATTCGCAGCTTGCGGTATATTCTTCAAGGAAGGTCGCAACCGCCTCGGGATTTTCATTAATAAACTCGCTTCTTGCAACGATAACGCCGGTTACGGTCTCGCTGTCGGGGTTGACCTTTTTCCATTCGGCACCGAGATCAAGAACGGTCTCAAGACCTTCGACCTGTGTTTTTGCGACCGTTACATAAGGCTGGGGGAGCATCGCGATACCGCTGTCGCTTTCTTTAAGGAGAGCAACTATCTCGGCGGGCTCGCTCTTGAATTCGATAGTCACATCGTTTTCGGGATCAATTCCGTTTGCGATGAGGACATGCTTGAGCGTGTATTCGGGAGTTGCGTTCTTGCCGGTCGCATAAATTGTCTTGCCTTTGAGGTCTTCGACAGATGAGACCCCGCTGTTTTTATCAAGAACATAGAGAACACCGAGGTTGTTGACGGCGATAAGTTTTATGCCGCCCTCGGTCTTGTTGTAGAGAACGGACGCAAGGTTTGCCGGAACTGCGGCGATATCAAGCTCGCCCTTGATAAGAAGGGGGGATATCTCGTCGGCAGAGCCGGCGATAGTAAAGCTGTAGTTGCCCTTGGCGGTGCCGTTTGCCGCGTCGGAGATGACCTTGACCATTCCGATCGAGGTAGGTCCTGTCATACCTGCCACGCGTACAGTTACGTCATTTGCCGGTATTTCGGCGCTTTCTGTAGTGTCGTCAGTGTCAACGGCAGAGTCGGTCACAGATCCGCTTTCGATATCGGTCGTTGCGGGTGCACCGCAGGAGACAAGTAAAGCACTTGTCAAGATGATCACGAGTATTAGAGATAAGATCTTTTTCATTGTTATTATCCTTTCTTTATTTACGGTAATAGTAATATTTACCTTTCCGGAAAAGTATATACCAAATAAAAGAAAAAGTCTGTTGCAATTGCAACAGACTTTTTCTTTTATTGAAAATTCATCAGAATGTCGGCTTTTTTGTGTACTGTAAAGCTGTTTTTGGTAAATGTGATAAGTCCTTCTTTTTGCATCTTTGAAAGCTCTCTCGAGAGAGACGAACGGTCACATCCGAGATATGTAGCCATGTCTGACCTGTCAAAAGGAAGCGTGAAGCTGTATGCATTGTATTTTCTGACCGCTTCGGTGAAAAAAGCTATAAGCTTTTCTCTTATGGTGAGCTTTGATAATATCTGAATCCTGTCGTTCATCGACAGTGCGCGGTTGGCAAGCAGGGAGGTGAAGCGGTAGGAAAGCTTTTTGTCACATTCGGTCACTATTTTTTGCTCTCTCAGCTTTTCGGTGCTCATCCACATGACGACAGTGTCGGAAAGCGCGTGTATGAATATCGGGGCTTCTTTTTTTAAGTAACTGAGCGATTCTCCAAAGGTCTCACCCGGCAGAACGGTCGCCATTATCATCTGATAGCCGTCGATATCAAGCGTATATATCTGTACACAGCCGGAAAGAACAAGTCCGAACTTTTTCGGAAGCTTGTCCGGACTTGCTATAAGCTCGCCTTTTTTATAAGTCTCTTCTTTACAATCGAAGAAGCTTATTGCACTTTTGAGTTCATTATCGTTAAGATTATTAAAAAGATAACAGCTTGTGATTTTTACTTTATTCATTTTTCGACATTACGGTAGTTTATTTTTCTGTATTCTCCGGGGGTTATGCTCATCTCTTGTCTGAAGAAGCGGATGAAGCTGTTTGAATCCTTGAAGCCTATTCTGAATGCGATCTCGGATATGGGCATGTTTGTTGAATAGAGAAGTACCTTTGCTTCAGCCAGACGGCACATGAGAAGATAGTGCTTTGGCGAATATCCGGTCAGCTTTTTGAACGCGTTTATAAACGATGTGTGGCTTATGAACGCTTCTCTTGCAAGGTCGTTTATGCTGATATCCCGAGCAAAATTTTCGTCGATATACTGCTGGATCTGGAGTATGGTGCAATCATTTTTGCTCTTGTGTACCGTGAATCGCTCGGGGAAGTGGCGTCTGAGCTTTAAGAGAAGCTCGCCGAGCTTTAACCGCACGATATCCTCGGAGTGCTCGTCGCGTATGGTTCTGGGTGCGGAGTGAAGCGTGGATATCTCTTTATTTATATCAATAAAGATATCTTCTATCTCCTCGAATATATCGCTTACATCAAATATGTTGTTGAAATGCTGAGGGTGATTGGTGATGATCGAAAAATAGGTGATGTTGAGAGGAACCTTTCTTAGTCCGGTCACTGATATGTGGATACCGTAACGCTCATAAGGATATACTATCGGTGTAAGAAGATGCATCTCGATATTATTCATTATGATTAGGCTTTTGGGCGGAACAGTATACTTTTTATCATTGATGGACACATCAAGCGTTCCTTGCTTGGTGAGTATCATCTCGTGTGTATTGTGGACGTGCTTTACATCGAAATCGCCCACAAGCTCTTGGATATTGTTAGATGTATCATGCCAT
>JAFUMW010000131.1 GCA_017482465.1 Clostridia bacterium | reverse complement strand
GGTATACACGTTTGAAGAAAGAAATACATTCGACACCAATGATTTCAAATATAACCTTGACGCCTACAAAGCAACAAACTATGTATCACAGAAATATGAAAGCGACGATATTTCGGAATACATCACTTTCACCGTTCAACCGGGTACATATACAAATAGCGCCATTATGGTCAAGCTTGAAGCAGGTGCATTTGAAGTAAACCCGCTCAAGAATCATTTTTTGAAGCTCGGTTATAAGACCAACATTAAAGGATCCAGTATTATCGATATAAATTCGTCCAAGGGTGACTCATGGTTAAAGGAAAGCTTCAAGCTTACCAATGATTCCGAATGGCACGATATTATTGTTGACATTGAAAGTGCGCTCGAAGGCTCTGCAGGCGACAAGTATCCGGATATAAACGACCCCAAAACCTCCATTTATTTAAAGCTATGGGGATCTCATGACAAAACCTTAAACACAGCCGAATACATTTCAATAAGGTACATGGCATTCTTCGAAACTCTTGAAGAAGCTGAGGCTTACACATATGAGCCAATGAGCGAAGAAGAGTATCTCAAACTGTTTTCTTTTGACAATGTTGACCTTGATGTCGCCAAGGAAGCGGAGGTACGTGAGTATCTTGCCAAGGCTGAAGCACTCAAAAAAGAGATACTTGAATATGAAGGAACGTTAGATGTTTCCGGCACGAAGTATTATGTTTCCGAGAGCGATGGAAATGACGCCAACGACGGCCTTTCTCCTGATACTCCATGGAAAACGGTTGCAATGGTAAACGAATTTAAGTTTTCAGAAGGCGATGGCGTTTACTTTAAGCGCGGCGATGTATGGCGTGAGCCGCTCTATACTCAGAACGGTGTCACTTACACTGCTTACGGTACAGGTGACAAGCCTACCCTTTACGGTTCGATCGATGGCACAGATCCCGCTTTATGGAGCGAGACCGAATATGAAAACATATGGGAATATGCGGAAGTTTTCGGCGAACGTGCTGACGAAAGATTCCCTGGAAACATCGTATTCAACAATGAAACGGCATGGGGTGTGAAGGTCGATGAAGACTCTGCCAATCCCGGATATACAACAAATCGGCAGATATGCTGGAATGGTATCGAGTATGTTGATAACACCTCGGTAGAAATGACCGATCTTACTTTTTTACGCGGCAATCATGAATTTTTCTACGATCCCAAAACAACAAAGCTTTATATGTACTTTGATAAAGGCAATCCCGGCGATTATTTCGACAGCATCGAGATATGTCTTTCGGGTAACGCCATCAAGAGCAATCCGGGTTCAAAGCGGGTAACGATCGACAACATCTGCATGAAGTACTTTACAAATCATGGTGTAAGCGGATTCAATGTAAAGGATTACACAGTACAGTACTGTGTAATCGGCTTTATAGGCGGTAACGGCCTTGGCAATGCTATCGAAAGCTGGACAAATGCCGATAACTTCTACGTGCACCATAATTACGCATACCAGTGCTATGACTGTGCATTTACAGCGCAAGGTACAGTTACCGATGCAAGTGTTACGATACAAAACGTGACTATGCACGACAACATAGCCGAATTCTGCAACTCTGGTCTTGAATTCTGGTTAGGAACTTCGGACGAGTGGTATGAGAAAGGATACCGCGGAGTGATGAAAAATGTCGAACTGTATGATAACTACACACTTTACGGCGGATACGGCTGGAGCAATCAGCGTCCCGGTAAAGACGGCAACTTCTTCTACGGCGGTCTCTCAAAGAGCAATACAACTTATGAGAACATAGACGTATACAATAATGTTAACATGTTCTCTACCAAAATCGGTCTTCGCTCAAATTATGTTTCCGAAGACGGCGGCTTCAACTTCAATCGCAACATCTACTTTATCCCTGCGAGCAACGCGATGTTCCAGACATCACGTTTGATCGAGGACTTCATGTGCGGTATTACTCGAAACTACACGACACACATTTATAATATAGCAAGGCTTCAGAACTTCGGCGTAGAACAGGGCGCTATGTTCAGAACCGTAAGCACCAATTATCTGCCTTTCGGCTTTAACGGAGTTTATGACATCCTGCCGGGTGATATAAACGGTGACGGTGACATAATGCCCGATGACGAGATAATTCTTGCAAGATATCTCGCTATGTATGAACGCGGCGATCTTATCTTCCTTGAAAAGAACGCTGATTTTGATGACGACGGAGTTATAACTCCTCTTGATTCGTCGCTTTTAGCACGCTCGATCGCCGGATACAACTGATTTTATCATATGAAAACGTCCTCGCATATCCTGTTAAGGATCGGGGGCGTTTTATTATGTTTACACGAAAGGCCAAGCTGTATGCTTTCGTTTTTACCGTTATTTCGCTATTTTCGGTATTTCTTGCTTATATCAGCGGCGTTGTCAAGCCTATACTTTATTCACAAAGCGAAGCTGCAGTACGCATGCATGTCGAAAGCAGTATTCTGTCTTCACTTGTTAATGGTGTGTCAGGGGGCGTTTTCACTGATCCCATCAAATTTTCTTATAACGCCGACGGTACTGTTTCCGGATACACGGCAGATATGCTTGCCGCGGCAAAGCTTCGAGCACTTATAAGCGAAAATATGATTACTTCACTCGAAAGTGACACCGACATAAATTTAGAAATACCCCTCGGTACTCTTTCGGGCATTCCTTTTTTGTACGAACACGGACCGGTCATGAAGGTCGGGTTAGATGCCGTAAGCTATGCTTCATTTAATATAGCAAGCGAATTTAACGACGCCGGTATCAACCAGACCTTACACAGACTCATACTCAAGGTGACTGTGGACACGTCATTAAAAGCACCGTTAACAAGCAAAAAAATATCGGTCGACACCGATATTCCGATCAGCGAGACCGTGCTCATCGGTGATGTTCCCGAGGCATACACTGTAATTATTCGAGCTCATGAGGAAGACGAGGAGGATATAAACGATTTTGCGGCAGAAGTTGAAAAATAATTGCCGTTTTTGAATATATATGTTGCAATATGAGTTAAACTGTGCTAAAATATATAAAAAAACAAGCGTAATGCTCGGAGGTGTCATTTTGAAACTTTTGGAAGAAAAAATCATGAAAGACGGCGCTGTCCTGCCGGGCGGCATATTAAAGGTAGACGGCTTTCTCAATCACAGGATCGACGTCGGTTTTATGAACGAGGCCGGCCGCGAATTCTCAAGACTTTTCGCCGGACTCGGTATAAACAAGATATTGACCGTAGAAGCTTCGGGCATAGGCATTGCGTGTATAGTTGCACAGTATTTTGACGGTGCCGATGTATTGTTTGCTAAGAAAAATCAGACAAAAAATCTCGGCGAAAATACATACTCCGCAACCGTAAGCTCCTTTACTCACGGAAGAGACTATCTCATCCGAGTTTCTAAGGATTACTTAAATGAAAATGACCGAGTCCTTATCGTAGACGATTTTCTCGCAGTAGGTCATGCCGCGGTCGGAATGATTGAGTTATGTAAACAGGCGGGTGCTACGGTCTGCGGTGTAGGCATATGCATTGAAAAAGCTTTCCAAGGCGGAGGAAAAACACTTCGTGAAATGGGAGTTAATCTCCACTCACTTGCTATCGTTCAGATGGGGGAAGACGGAAGCATCTCTTTTATTGACGATGCTGATGCAGCAAAGGTATTGCTCTGCAAATAATCAACCATTGATAAGCGCTCTTTTCGCTCATTTTTCTCAGCTGTTATTTTTTATTATAAATACCTCGTATTTACATGTAAAGAATAATAAAGCCAGTCGTAAATAAAGCCACACTGTACTTCCTTGTGCGGACCGTGCCATGCAACACTGAATAGTGCAAATGAGTTAGTTTTATATATCAAAGACAAGAGCATGTACGACATGTTATAATAAAATATTGACAGGCAACTTATGTTAATATGTACAAAATTTCATGAAACGGAGTTGATACTATGAAAAAGCTTACACTTATTTTTTTCTGTATCTTGATAAGTGCAACTTTATTATCCCTCATGTCGGGTGTCTCGGCTGTTGAAAACGAAGTTACTGTTGTTCTTGACGGCGAAGCACTTACCTTTGATGTTCCCGGTCGGATCATCGGCGACCGTACTATGGTACCCGTTCGCGGAATATTCGAAGCACTCAATGCCGAAGTCAACTGGGTAGCCGACACACGCGAGGTGATTTCAAAGCGCGGTGACGACACTATCAAGCTTGCTATCGGTTCATCAGAGCTCTACAAGAACGGCGAGCTTGCATACACCATGGACGTTCCCGCAATGATAATCGAGGAAGCGGGACAGTCGCGTACGCTTGTCCCCGTAAGGGCTGTTGCCGAAGCCTACAACTGTCTTGTTGACTGGGACGGTGATACAAGAACCGCCATCATTACAACAACAGATAACGGCGTTATTCTCGCTGATGCCGACGGAACAGACTACAAGATCGTATATGAATCGGCTCTCGAAAACGCTCTTTTAGGCGACATCAACACAGGTGCAAATATTCTCCGCTATGATATCGGTCAGAATATGAAGATAGAGCCGGACACTGCATCTACCCCTGTTTCGGTTGCCAATGAGATAGTAATAGGCAACACTAACCGTCCCGGAAATGAGGAGTTTGCAAAGACTCTTTCGCCCGGAGAGTACGCTATCAGGTTTGATCCCGCAAGCAGGCGCGTATTCATTTTCGGCGGATCGACCGAGGATACGATCAATGCGATCAACTACTTCTTCAATACATATGCAGACAAAGAAAACAAAGTTTTTGCTGTCCCCTACGACCTCGACTACAAGCTCGAAACCGCCATTTACAGCGATGACTATGCGATCTTTTACGGGCAGGAGCTTCTTGATGCTATCCAGACGAAAAACACAAAAAAAGGTGAGCTTGTGTACGAATTCGACACCAAAAAGACCTTTTCGAAATTTGTCGGAAACACCGGCTCTTCCCCCGAGATATATTTCACTCAAAACAATTCACAAACAAACATATTTGAGTATTCTCACTATGTTGTAAGGTACTACAATTCTCAGCAAACAAAGAATCTTGATACCTGTCTCGTTGCAAATGTGAATTCGGTCAAAAAATTATATCCCGATTTCACAATGGGTTGGTACGAACGCTGGGGAGATTCTCATCCAGCGGCATCTAACGGAGTTTGGAAAACTGCGGTCGTCGCGCGAGACGATTTCAATAATGATCCCGCAAACGCAATGCCTCATCCCGACATTACCGATCAAAAGCTTCGTTTCAAAGCATGGTCCGGCACAACTGCAGAGGCAGACTCATACTTTGCCCTTGAGTATATCGCACTTTTCAAGAACGAAGCAGATGCAAAAGCGTTTGTAAGATCGATCGAAAAGCACGAGTATTCGAATGTTGCAGCCACTTCACTCGCGCTGGTACAAGACGGCAAAGAAGTAACCGCAGCCGAAACACTCATAAACAATCCTTTAAGTATAAAGGTTGTTGTCACTCCTGCAAACGCTTCGATCAATGTCGAAGCTAAGAGCGATAATACTAATGTTATAGATATTGTCAACGGTACGTTCAATGCAAAATCCGAAGGTACGGCTAACCTGACATTTACCGCTAATAAGGGGATCGAAGGCGCTGAAATAATTACGAAGACTGTTGCGATCACCGTAACGGGTTACAAATTTGACTCTATAATGATCAACGGCGTTGATATGAAGAACTACAAGATCGTTATCCCCGCAGACTGCGATCTTTCAACAAAGTATGCGGCGTACAACCTCGCCGACTATATGACCGTAAATGCAGGATATACACCCGAGGTGATCACCGATGCGGAATCCGAAAGTGAAAACGAAATCCTCGTGGGCAAGACCAACCGCGCTGAGTCGGCAATCAATATTTCGCTTAAGGATACCGAATACGTTCTTATGCAGAGCGGTAATAAGATAGTAATGCAAGGAAGCGGTATTTACGTCGGAAGCGCTGTCGGCGCGTTCATAAACACGTTTCTTGAATCACAGGGCGAAATCGCAAATGTCACTTCCCTGCCGACTACAGCTATGGCAAAGTCAACACCCGATTTCGGCGATGATTACGATAATGTAATTCTTATGATCGGCGACGGCATGGGCTACAACCACGTAAACTCTTCTTTAAGAAACGGTCTTGATAAATTCGTTGCACAGGATCTTCCGATATACGGAAGCCAGATCTCGAGATCGTACAGCGTCATCGCAGACGGCGCCGGATATACCGATAGTGCGGCGGCTGCTACGGCACTTGCTACAGGATATAAGACCCAAAACGGTCGTCTCGGCTACGATCACAACATGGTAAAGGTCAAGAATGTACGCGAGCTTGCACAGGAGTACGGCGCTCAGACTGCAGTTGTAACGAACGACGCTATCACCGGTGCTACCCCCGGAGGTTTCCTTGTACACAACAAGAGCCGCGGCAATACCGTTGAAATACAGGCGGAGATCGATATGCTCGTAAACAACGATCTTGTTGACTTTGTTGCCGGAAGTGTCGGCGACAGACTGACCGAGGTTTCAAGAGAAGCTCTCAGAACCATCAACGATACTGAATCGCCTTTCTTTATCATGATCGAAGAAACGGCGACAGACGGTGCAGGTCACAACAATAACATGCCCAAGCTTATAAGCGCCACCACACGCTTTAACGACGCTATAGCGTACGCAATTCAGTTTGTGCTCTGCAACCCCGACACAGCGCTTATCATCTCGGCTGACCACGAAACAGGCGGTGTTACCGAAGATGCAACAAGCGAGTACGGCTACAAGTTTACTACAACCAGCCACACAAATGTGAACGTACCCGTATATGCGATCGGTCCCGGCACTGACGTATTTGACGATACAGCGACCGAAAATATCGACATTGCACGCTTTATCGCAAAGGCATACGGCGCTGACTCCTTTGGTCAGACATGGGAAGTACCCGCTGTACCTGCGGCTTAAAGTAAATATGTAAAAAGGCATTACCTGATATTATATACACCTCCAAAGGTGTCTAACCTTGCGGGTGCATATAATTATGATGCGGTAATGCCTTTTAATTATTGCTTGATAGCTTTCTTCTTCCATCTTCCGAGCTTGTAAACGCGACGGCTATGTAGCCGACCGCGAATATCTTCATTATTTCACAAAACAATTTATAACTTCATCAGATACTCATAACAAGCCTTGATAAATTTAATTTTTTCATTGCGCAATTTTATCGGAATATGATTTTCGCCAGGTATTTCAAGGTTAAAAAGACCGTGGTAATCAACCTTACGAAGCGCTTCTACAACCTCTTTGAAATCCACTGTTCCTCTCGTATACGGCATCATATGCTCGTCTCTTTCGCCTTGATTGTCGGCTATATGCAATGCTTTAAGTTTTTTGCCTGCTTTTAATATGAATTCACGAGGATTTTTTTCTGTCAGATTAAGATGACCGGTATCCAAACAAATCCCGAACTTTTCACTGCCCACACGCTCAATTATATATAGCAAATCATCGGCATTCTGATCTATCAGCTCTTTTTCATCAGGAGTGCGAGGACGAAGGTTCTCAAGGCATACCGTAATATTCTTATTCTTTATATATTCTGCAAGTATTTTAAACTTTTCAATGTTTTTATCTGCTCGTTCACGTTTGGAAAGTCCTGTGTCAGAAAGCTCATCACAATGCAAAACCATATTTTTAATACCTATTGCCTCGTACATATCGATCCATCTGCATAACTTGTCTATCGCATCCTCGTCAGAACACAGCTTTACTTTCAACCATAAATGTCCTTGAGAAATTTCAAAATTACGTTCATTTATAAATTGTGCAAACTCTTTTCCCGTCGCAACAACGTCAGCAGCTCTGTTTAAAAGCTCTAAACCGTGTTCATCCGAAAGCTCTGAACAGTTGACACCGTTTTTTATAAATTCTTCAACAGCCTCTTCAGGGCTTAATTCATAATAATAAGCTGACCATATACTCAGTTTTGCTTCCATACAAACTCCCTCCCAATTTTACTGGCATTCTATTCCCTATATTTCTCAAGAATTATATCATATTGCTCGGGCAGTGTCAAGCAAATAAATCAAAAAAACGACCTCATAGAATTTCTTCTACAAGGTCGTGATTTTTTTAGTTTTGACTAAATTGTTGTAATGGGGTTGTTTGCCCCAAAACAATATTTATATATTACTTTGCAGACTTGATAGCCGCCTGTGCTGCCGCGAGTCTTGCGATCGGCACTCTGAAGGGCGAGCAGGATACATAGTCAAGTCCGATGCTGTGGCAGAACTCAACCGATGTGGGGTCACCGCCGTGCTCACCGCAGATACCTACGTGGAGGTTCTTGTTTACGGGTCTGCCGAGGGTTACTGCCATGTTCATGAGCTTACCAACACCTGTTGTGTCGAGCTTTGCAAAGGGATCGTTTTCGAAGATCTTTGCATCGTAGTAAGCGCCGAGGAACTTACCTGCGTCATCACGCGAGAAGCCGTATGTCATCTGTGTAAGGTCGTTTGTACCGAAGCAGAAGAAGTCTGCGTTAGCTGCGATCTCGTCAGCTGTGAGGCATGCACGAGGAATCTCGATCATTGTACCAACTTCATATTCAAGCTTTACGCCTGCAGCTGCGATCTCAGCATCAGCTGTTTCAACAACTACCTTCTTAACGTACTTAAGCTCCTTAACATCGCCAACGAGCGGAATCATGATCTCAGGTCTTACATTCCAGTCAGCGTGAGCCTTCTGAGTATTGATAGCAGCACGGATAACTGCCTTTGTCTGCATAGCCGCGATCTCGGGGTATGTTACTGCGAGACGGCATCCACGGTGACCCATCATGGGGTTGAACTCGTGGAGAGAAGCGATGATAGCCTTGATATCCTCAACGGTCTTGCCCTGAGCCTTAGCGAGAAGAGCGATATCTTCTTCAGTGGTAGGAACGAATTCGTGGAGCGGGGGGTCAAGGAATCTGATGCAAACGGGGTTGCCTTCGAGAGCTTCATAAAGCTTTTCGAAGTCAGACTGCTGATAAGGAAGGATCTTTTCAAGAGCAACTTCTCTTTCCTCAGCTGTATCGGAGCAGATCATTTCTCTGAATGCAGCGATTC
>JAFUMW010000130.1 GCA_017482465.1 Clostridia bacterium | reverse complement strand
TTTACATGCTGTAGCTTCACTCCGTTTGCCTTACAGAAGGCATCTATCGCGCCGACCTGATAGAGTATCATATTTTTTATATCCTCGGGAGATACCGCCATATTACGTCTGCCAAAGCCGACGATATCGTTAAATCCCGGGTGAGCGCCCACCGCAACGCCGTTTTTCTTACATAGCTTAACGGTCTTTGCCATGATCGTCGGATCGCCCGCATGAAAACCGCATGCGATATTGGCAGAAGAAACAAACGGTATCACTTCTTCATCTCTGCCTATCTTGTACGCACCGAAGCTTTCTCCGAGATCGCTGTTCAAATCTATAAAGTACATATCCTTCAGTCCTTTAAGAGAGAATTTTTAACATCGGTTATAAACATGTGCCCGGGTGAATGCGTGATAGCTATCGGAGGCTTTGTGCTCATGACCACCGACTGCGGAGTGACACCGCAGCACCAGAACACGGGTATCTCTCCGTTCTTGACCATAACAGCATCACCGAAATCGGGCTTGGAGATATCCTTGATACCGATCTGTGCAGGGTCGCCTATGTGAACGGGAGCGCCGTGTACACGTGGCATAGACGCGGTTATACTCACCGCTCTTATCACCTGATCCGCAGGCATCGGACGCATGCTTACAACTACATTTCCGTGGAATATCCCCGCTTTTTCGCATGGCATATTTGTAATGTACATCGGAACATTTCTTCCCTCTTCTATATGTCTTACAGGTACATCCTGTGCAAGCAATTCTCCTTCAAATGAGAAGGAACAGCCTATAAGAAAATACACAAAATCATCTCGCCAAAGATGAGATATATCCGTGTACTCTCCTGTCAGGACACCGTTTTCCCATACCCTGTATTTGGGTATGTCGGTCGCAATATCGGCGTTTGCAATTCTTTTTACAAGTCGGTCGCCTGTATCACCCACCTCAAGCACGGGACACGACTTGGGGTTGCGTTGTGTAAAAAGTAAAAAATCGTACGCATGCTCTTTTGGTATAATCAACAGATTAGCCTGCGCGTACCCCGCACACATTCCCGATGTCTGAGTAGTGATCTTTCCGTCTCTGATAAGAGCTCGTACCTGCGAGGGTAACATTGTTGAATAATCCATATATCAGTTCTCCTTATATGCATACAGCATTCTGTATTGCAAAGCCTTAAGCTTTTGTTCTTGCTTTTTCTTAAGCTCCAAAGCAGTCTTTTCGTCAACCGCCTTAAAACGAACTTTAGTACCCGGTCTTGCCTGCGCGATCTTATGCAGATCGGCGCTTATGACAGTCGCGATCTTCGCATATCCTCCGGTCGTCTGCCTGTCCGCCATCATTATGATAGGTGTGCCCGAGGCGGGGATCTGAACAGACCCGGTAGCAATTCCGTCCGAAATAATATCTACTCCGTTTTTGTTTTCGATCATATCGCCGTCGAGCCGTACACCCATACGGTCTGACTTATCGGAAACAGTGTATTCGCTTGACAAAAATGTTTTTATACCCTCATCGGTAAAAAGATCGTCCTGCGGTCCGAGCATCACTCTTGCGGTCACAGTCAAAGTGTAGTTGTTTTCACATTTTGCTCTTCTTTTACCTATCAGTTCAAGAGAGATACTTTGTCTGAGCGGGATCTCATCGCCTGCACAAAGCTTTCTTCCCATAAAACCGCCGAGCGAGCATTTGAGATTAGTTGACATGCTTCCCATCACCGCGGTAATATCAAAGCCATGCGCCACGGCAAGGTAGGTACGCAAGCCGGTCTGTGCCGCTTTCAAAACAAGCACATCGCCGTCATGCACCTCGTGTGCTGTATACATTTCTACAGCCTCACCGTTTATTTCGGGTTGCATGTCCGCACCTGTAAGAGCGATCACCGACGTACAGTCAAACCTTACACTCATGCCAAGCAAAGTCATTTCGACCACACCGTCATTGAGTGCGTTTCCAACCAGTATATTAGCGATCTTCATCGAATAAATATCCATCGCACCGTTCGGTGAAAATCCGGTACTCATGTAGCCGAAGCGCCCTGTGTCCTGTATCGTTGACAAAGCACCGGGAGAAATAACAGTCATTTTTGGCATCATATTTCCTCCCGCACTTCCACAGTATGATCGCTGTCAGCGGCAATATTCTCAAACTCTTGCCCGGTTATCGGATAAAATCTTATATAGTCTCCCGCCTTGTACAGTATCGGAGTCTCTCTGTCCGGGTCGTACACCTTTACAGGAGTTCTGCCGATAAGTCTCCATCCTCCCGGAGAAGCTAACGGATAAATACCCGTCTGCTTGCCGCCTATACCGACAGCTCCTGCGGGAATAGTCGTTCTCGGCGTCTCAAGTCTGGGAGCTTCAAGTCTCTTGTCCATTCCGCCCAGATAGGGAAAACCCGGCAAAAAGCCGAGCATATAGATAAGGTAATCGGTTCCCGTATGGATATCGACTACCTGCTTTTTATCAAGTCCCGTAAGCATGCACACATCATCCATATCCGGCGCATACTCACCGTCATAGCACACGGGAATAAGAAACACTCTCTTTTTGCTCTCTGTGCTTTCCTCATACGAGCTTATTATCTCAGCAAGCCTTTTTTCAAGCTTTTTTCTTGATATTACAAACGGATCAAAATACACCGTCATACTGCAAAAGGTCGGCACACACTCGCTTACTCCTTTAATGCCCTCGCTTTCGATCTTTGCGGCAAGAAATCTTATCCTGCGGTTGGTCTGCTCGCTCATTTCCTTTGCAAACTCGACCGTTACCGCACTGTCACCGCACGAAAGAAACCTTAACTTGTCGGCACTTACTTCCATTAGCGCAAACTCAAGCCTTTCGTAGAAATTTTAACCTTCAAAATAACCGCTCTGAGCAACCTTATCAAACCATGTCTTACAGGTCTGCTTCAGTCCGAGCGCACTTATAACAAGCTCCCGCATAAGCGACACTATCGGCAGGTTTATCTCAAGTCCGAATCCGTCTATCGCCGGGATAAGCTCACCGTACATATCAATCATGCCGCTTTCACTTGCACAGATCACAGCTTTTTCCTCAAGCTCTGCCGTGTGCATGATATCAACATCCTCTTTCAAAAAAGCCATAGCCGCGATCATCGCGTAACATCCCCAATCGGACACGGTCGCTGTAATAATATTATCCGCCTTTGTCCTTACTGCTATTCCGCCACCGCAACCGCATCTGCAAGCGCCTTTCGCGGCATAAGGTATATATTTTTCAAGCGTTTGTGCAATCGCGCCCATGCCTATCTCGTTACCGAGATCTCCTATTGCTATATTAAGCACTCCCATTTCCTGCAGCTTTTCAAACAGAACATCCTGCTTTGCTTCAAGCTCGCTTACACCGAGTCCCGTTGCATTATGATAGCAACCGTTTTTATTTGCTCCCGGGCATTCTATGCTTATTACCGCCGCAGGCTTTGCCTTTACAATTATCTCATCCGCCTGATGTTTTGCCTCGTCAGCGTCCTTTGTAAAGATCACAACGCCCATTGAATTCTCGGTCTTGACAAGCTCTTGTATATCTTTACACAGAGAAAGACCCATACACACAGACATATTCTTTACCGCTTCATAATTGTCCTGAGGACAAATCACTACAGGCTTCGCGCCCAATGCTTTTACAAGCGCACGGCACAAAAGCATCGAGCTTACTATACCGTCCATTTCCGCCTTATTGAACGGACGAAGCACAAAGCCTGTCATAATATAGACGATATTGCCTTTTCGTACAGTTTCAACAAGCTTCTTTGCGGCGTTCATCGACGTGGGCATTCCGGTATATTCTCTTGACGCTTTGTATAATATCTTACAAACGCCGTAGCCTCTGGGATCAAGATTTGCCAGATCATCAAGACTTTGACCGAGATTTAACACCGTTATCTCATGCTGTGTCATAACTTTTTTCACTTTCTGTTTGTACTTTTAAATCAAAAAGGGCGTCATCCCCTGGATGGCGCCCCGCCATTTATTTTATTATAATCTTAATTCTTTTCATTGTCAAGAAATACCGTAAATTAGTTAAATTTTTTCACATTTTTTAATTATATACTGTTACACTTTTACGATCAAAGCAGGCTTATGCCCTTTTCATTGCATACCTTTATGGTGTTTTCATCCCACACCGAGGACTGTACCTCTCCGATATGTGCCTTCTGCAAAAAGAACATACACATTCTCGACTGACCGATACCTCCACCGATCGTATAAGGAAGCTCGCCGTTCAAAAGCGCTTTGTGGAAATCAAGCTTTGTTCTCTCTGGGCAACCGCGCTCATTAAGCTGTGAAATAAGCGCTTTCTCATCAACTCTTATACCCATTGACGAAAGCTCAAGCGCAATATCAAGAAGCGGATAATACACTATGATATCTCCGTTCAGGCTCCAGTCATCATAGTCGGGGGCTCTGCCGTCGTGTATATTTCCCGACTTCAATTTTCCGCCGATCTGCATAATAAACACCGCTCCGTACTCCTTTGCGACCGCGTACTCGCGCTCCTTGGGCGTAAGGTCGGGATATTTGTCCTCAAGCTCCTGAGTCGTAATGAATTTAATATCCTCGGGAAGCTGCTTGTTTATAAATGAATACTCATACGAGATATAGTATTCGGTATGAAGAAACGCGCGGTAGATACGCTTTACGGTAAGCTTTAACGTATCAAGCGTACGTTCTTCTTTTTTTATGATTTTTTCCCAGTCCCACTGGTCAACGAATACCGAATGGATATTGTCGACATCCTCGTCACGGCGAATAGCGTTCATATCTGTATAAAGACCCTCTCCCGGATCAAACTCATACATTTTAAGCGCATATCTCTTCCACTTTGCAAGCGACTGCACGATCTCCGCGTCATCGCACACATTCTTTACGTCAAAACCTACCGGACGCTCGATACCGTTAAGCGTATCATTGAGTCCTGTTGACTGTCTGACAAAAAGCGGTGCGGACACACGTGTGAGATTAAGTTGTATCGCAAGGTCTCTTTCAAAAAAGTCCTTGACCTTCTTGATTGCTACCTGAGTTCCGCGCAGATCAAGAAGCGGCTTGTAGTTTTCGGGAATAAAAAACTTCATTGGTATCATCCTTTCAGAACAGGGGTTATATACTGTTATTTTGCAAGCACGGAGCTTACATATGTACGCACATCAAATACGTCAAGGGGAGAATCCTTTTTTAAGTAAAGCGGGTGATGCGGGTGTCCTTTTTTCGATATCTTGCCCGAGGTATACCACCTCGCGTCAAACTCGATCGCTATATTTATCATATCGCTTACGCAATCGGCAAGATACGCACGCTCCTCGATTATCGCTCCCCATGCCGCCCACAGTGCGGGCGACTTGCTTTTCTCAAGCACATATCTGAATGCTTTCATATTCTCTTGGTGCAAATGAGGATTGCATTCCCTGTCCATATCCGAGGGAACTGTAGCTCTCTCTGCATACACATTGAACATTATAAAGCTGTCAAAGCCGTTATGCTTCGCGATACGCTCAACGCTTTTAAGCGTGTTATCAAGATCATTAGGTACAGCTGTTGACGGATTTATTCCAATACATATAAGCGGGTTATTTCCCTTTGTCCCCAAAATATATCTGTACTCCGAGTATCTCGGCGGAACATAGAGCCAGTCCTCGGCGGAGAACTCGCCGCCTGTGTAAGCTTCATATTCGCCGAGCGCGTCATCAAATGTAAGCACATTTATATTAACGGTATCGGTAACCGGTATATGCATAATAGCCTCCGCATCGCCCTCAGGTGCTCAAGAGCAGCTCATTTTTTCTATTTAACGATTTATATTGTAGCATTTCCCCGCAAATTTGTCAATAAAATGTAAGCCATAATTTCTACATATTCTGTTTTTGACTTGTTTTAAGCCATTATTTCAACGAAAATACATAAATATTCTTGTCAAGTTTTTACAACCGTCAAAAAACCGTCACATTTCGGGAGTAAAATTATCCCAGTAATTCACAGGAGGGATAGTTTTGGAAAATCAGACTTTAGAACCCGTAAAAGAAAAAAACAAAAAGAAAAAAGGAAAAGGCAAGAAAACAATTATAATTATAATCGCCGTATTGCTCATAGCGGCATTACTAATTTATTTCTTCTTACCGAAAAATCAGTCAAATAAGGTTACAGGACCTACATACGTTGAAGGAAAAGCGGAAAAGCGCACTATACAGACCACTCTTTCTTCAAGCGGTACGCTTCAGCCCGCAGACTCTTACAATGTTACAGCCTCTGTAACAGGTGACATTCTTGAATGTACTTTTGAAGAAGGCGATACGGTAAACGAAGACGATCTTCTTTACGTCATTGACTCATCCGATATGGAAAACACCATTGACCGCGCGCAGATCTCGTACGACAAGACTCTGCGAAGCTACAACAAGATCGTCGATTCACTTGAAGATCTTAATGTATACTCGGACTACGACGGTGTTGTCATCGACGTATACGTTGAGGTAGGTGACGAGATACAGGCAGGTACGAAGATCGCACAGCTCAGAGATTCTGATACGATGCACCTGAGCATCCCCTTTGCCGCTGCCGATGCAAACACATTATCGGTCGGACAGGTCGGCACGGCTATCATAGACGGTTCGTTTGAAAGCCGCAGTGCGACCGTCACCGAGATAGATTCGTTTGAATCTCATCTTGACGGACGCGCGATAAAATATGTAGAAGTAAGCGTTGACAATAAGTCCGGCGGCATATTCAATGTCACACAGGCAACCGTAAACTTCGGCGACATTGCCTGCCTTGCTTCAGGTACATTTGAATATAACAAAGAAGCAACTATAAGCGCCAAGATAAGCGGAACCGTGTTAAGCGTAATATCAAAGGGCGACAGAGTAAAAGCAGACAGCACGCTCATATGCGCGCTTGAGAGCGAGACACTTCAAGATAATTTCAAAGATGCCCAGGCATCGCTTGATGACGCACAGCTCTCCTTTGACAACACAAAGGAAAAGCTTGACGACTATACGATAGAAGCTCCTATCACGGGCACGGTCATCGAGAAATACAGCAAGGTCGGAGACACCCTCGGCTCGTCCTCTCAGGGTCAGTCCACCTTGGCCATTATATATGATCTTTCTTACCTTAAATTTGACATGGCGCTTGATGAGCTCGACATCAGCAAAGTCGCTGTAGGTCAGAAGGTCATGATCTCCTGTGATGCGCTGGAAATGAACGGTATCGAAGGAGAGATCACAAAGGTAAGCGTTGTGGGAACGACCTCTTACAATTCAACAAGCTACCCTGTCACGGTAAAGATATACGATCCGCCGCAAGACCTTCTTGCCGGAATGAATGTTGACGCCGAGCTCATCCTTGAAGAAGCAGTAGATGTGCTCACGATCCCGACAGCCGCTGTCCAGCGCGGTAATGTGGTCTATGTAAAGGACGACGGCACAAAGACACCTGAGGACACAGCTCCCGAAGGATATATGTCGATAAAGGTCGAAACAGGTCTTTCCAACGATAATTATATCGAGATCGTAAGCGGCGATCTCGAAGAAGGCGACACCGTATACGTACCTCAGGCAGTACACGTTACCACAAACATCTTTGAGCAGATGGCTTCCGGCCAAATGCCGAACGGCATGCAAGGCGGCATGGGCGGTAATATGGGCGGCAACATGGGCGCCAGACCCTCCGGTAACATGGGAGGAAATATGGGCGGTGGTATGAGATGACGCCTATAATCGATCTGCGCGATATCTACAAAATATACTACATGGGTGACAGCGAGGTGCGTGCCGCTGACGGCGTATCTCTCAAAATATACGAGGGCGAGTTTGTCGCGATCGTCGGTCAGTCAGGCTCGGGAAAGTCAACGCTTATGAACATTATCGGCTGCCTTGACGTTCCTACCTCGGGCGAATATTACTTGAACGGCGAGGATGTAAGCGAGCTTAAGGATGATGAACAGGCTCATATCAGAAACAAGACCCTCGGATTTATCTTCCAGCAATACAATCTTATCGCCAAGCTTAATGTGCTTGAAAATGTTGAGCTCTCTCTTCTGTATGCGGGAATATCAAAGTCCAAGCGCAGTGCGATGGCAAAGGAAGCTCTTGAACGCGTCGGTCTTTCGGATAAACTAAAAAACTTCCCGAATCAGCTTTCGGGCGGTCAGCAGCAGCGTGTGTCTATAGCGCGTGCACTTGCCGGCAATCCATCTATAATACTCGCCGACGAGCCTACGGGTGCGCTCGACAGTAAGACCAGCCGCGAGGTGCTTGACTTTTTAAAAAAGCTTAATCAAGAAGGCAATACGATCGTACTCATCACTCACGACAACAGCATCGCCGCTGAGGCAAAGCGTGTTGTCCGCATAATGGACGGTAAAATAATATTTGACGGTGACGCCGGCAAGGCGTTCGAAGCGAGGTAAGGGCTATGGGATTTTTTCAGGCATTCAAATTAGCTCTCAAAAGCCTTGCGGGAAACAAAATGAGAGCATTCTTAACCATGCTCGGCATCATCATCGGTGTAGCCGCTGTTATCATACTTGTAAGCCTTATGCAGGGTCTTACGGGTGAGGTCACATCCATGTTCTCTGATCTCGGAACAGAAGTTCTGACCGTATCGGTACAGAGCCGCGGAGCAACACGTACGGTAGACGATGAGGATTTCTACGAGTTTTATGCTGAAAACAACGAGCTTTTCAGTGCAATATCCCCGAACGTGACCGTATCCGGTATGGTGAAGCAAGGCAACAACGAATACTCCTCTTCTGTAAAGGGCGTATCCGAAGAATACATGGCAATTGAGGGATATGAGCTTACAAGCGGACGCTTTATCTCCTATTCGGACATAGAGTACTATCAAAAGGTATGCGTTATAGGCTCGTACTTAAGTAAAGAAGCATATAACGGAAACGCTGTGGGAAACACAATAAAGGTCGGAGGTAACAAGCTTACGATAATAGGTGTTCTCGAGGAAACAGACGACTCCACGGAAGGTTCGAGCGATGATCTCATCCTTCTTCCGTACAGCACCGCCTGCAAGATAGGCAGGACTCAGATAAACAGCTACAGTTTCTGCGTTGCCGACACCGACAACATTAGCTACGCCGAAGAAGTTATTGACAACTATCTCTACAACATTTTCAAATCGGATGACTACTACACAATAATAAATATGCAGGCGCTCATCGACCAGATGGAAGAAATGATAAACATGATGACAATGGTTCTTGTCGGAATCGCGGGAATATCTCTGCTTGTCGGCGGTATCGGCATCATGAACATCATGCTTGTATCTGTTACCGAACGTACGCGTGAGATAGGCATCAGAAAATCACTCGGTGCAAGACGGCGCGACATCATGCGTCAGTTCGTTATCGAGGCAGGAACGACCTCGGCTATGGGCGGTCTTATCGGTATAGTCCTCGGAACTGTCTTTTCGATCGTTTTGGGTGACGCTATAGGTATAAACGCAACACCGACCGTACTTGCTGTCGGTGTGAGTGCGGGAGTTTCGATATTCATAGGAGTGCTTTTCGGTTATCTGCCCGCAAGCAAGGCTTCAAAGCTCAATCCTATCGAAGCACTCAGATATGAATAATACACGGAAAGGAATAACAGAAATGAGAAAAAGAATAATCACGCTGATGCTCTCGCTCATACTTGCGATATCACTTGTCACATGTGTGTATGCGGCAAGCTCGCAGGTCGACGCGCAAAGGCTTCTCGGCGTGCTCGGTATTATGAACGGTGATGAGAACGGAGATCTGAAGCTTGACAACAATGTTACAAGAGCCGAATTTTCCAAAATGCTCGTAACCGCATCAATTTACAAGGACAGCATCTCCACATCCGCGATATCAACAGGCTTTTCGGACGTCAGCGCATCCCATTGGGCGGCTCCCTACATCAGAGTAGCCGCAAACAACAAATGGATATACGGGTACTCTGACGGCACGTTTGCCCCCTCAAGCAATATAAAGCTCGAGGAAGCGGCTACGATGCTTTTACGTATACTCGGATACACTTCATCCGATGTTACCGGTGTTTATCCGAACGGTCAGTTAGCGCTTTATGAAGCGCTTGAGCTTGATGACGGTGTTGAGTCACAGCGCGGCGACACGGTTACAAGACGCGATTGTGTGAACCTTTTTGTAAATCTGCTCAATGCTAAAACAAAACAAGGTCAGGTCTACGCACAGACTCTCGGATATTCTCTGGGTACTGACGGTAAGATCGACATCTATAAAACCGTATCTGATGAGATGACAGGCCCTTATGTTCTGGAAAACGGACTCTCCGATCTTCCGGTAGACACATCTGGATACACGGTATACAAGGATGATTCCGCTGTATCGGCATCGGATGTAAGCAAATACGACGTTGCTTACTACAGTCAGGCGTTGAAAAGCGTCTGGATATATAACGACACCGTTACAGGCACATATGATTCAGCCGTTCTTTCCGGCTCACTTCCCACAAGCGTTTCGGTCAGCGGCAAAAACTACTCATTTGAAGAAAACGACGCGGCAAAGTCAATGTCCGTCTACGGCGAATTTGCCAAAGAGGACGCAGTAACACTGCTTTTAGGCAAGGACGGCAGAATAGTCAAGGTTCTTGACGCGGCTGATTATCACAGCACCGACACAGACGAATATTTAAGCATAGTCAACAATACTCTCGACGGTCCTTATGTGTACACGGGTGAAGCACTCCCCTTTATGAACGATTCGGTCAAGTATGTAATGGAGTCGGCAGAAACAAGCGCATCTGCACTTAAAGCGTACGATATCCTTTATTACTCAAAGGTGGCAAATACCGTATGGGTGTACAGAGATGCGGTTACCGGCAAATACAATGCGGCAACTCCCTCTGTCTCTTCCCCTTCAAGCGTTACTGTTGGCGCTAAGAACTACGCGATCGAGACCTCAGAGGCGGCATACGACCTTTCATTCATGGGCAAGTTTGAGCTTGAGGACATGGTCACTCTCCTTTTAGGTAAGGATGGCGGTGTTGCCGCAGTATATTCTATAGACGATCATATGCATATAGACGAAGACAACTACCTCGAACTTGTCGAAAGCACGCTTGAGGGTCCGTATGTTGTAACAAGCTCATACGCGGCACTCGGACTACCGACAAGCGGTGTAAGCGTTATGAGAAACGACGCCGCATCTTCGGTAAGTGCGATAAAGCTTTACGATGTTGTTTATTACTCCGAGGTAGCAAAGACTGTCATCGTATACTCAAAGACGGTAAGCGGAACGTACATGTCCGCCGCTCCCAACGCCGATACACCCTCGCAGATAACCGTAGCAGGTAACACATATACTATTGCAAACTCGGAGATCGCGCTTACTGTGTCCACTATCGGACAGTTTAAGCCGGGAGATCTTATAACACTGCTTCTCGGTCGCAACGATGAGGTGGCAGGCGTTATCTCAATGAGCACCTTTGCAAACAATGTATACGGCGTTGTCACCGGTGTTGCATCCGAAAACTACACAGACACTCTCGGCATGACATACAGTGCCAAAACTGTCACCATGATGACCACCGACGGGGAAACCTTAAAGCTTGAAGGTATACTCAACTCTCTTACTTCGGGCGATATTGTAAAGGTGTCGTACACTGACGGCGTAAAGGTAGAAAAAATGAGTTCGCGCGCCGTTTCCGGCAAGGTCGATGGTTACACTATCGGCACAAAGGAAGTAGCCGCCGATGTAAATATCCTTGAGACAAATATCTACGGAGAAGACCCCATACCCGTTTTTTTCAGCCGTCTGACAGGAGCAACGCTTACGGATGATGACGTAAGATATTACGCTATAAATTCCAAAGGAGAGATCACTGACATAATCCTGAGTGATTTTTCCGGGGACAGCTACACCTACGGTATAATCACTACCGCTCAAAGCACGTCCGGCTTCGTGTCAGATGATGAGGATTACGATTATTCGCAGATAACTTCCGATAATTTCATATACGAATATCAGATAGGTTCTTCGGCACGCTCTATGACGGTCACAAGACCGTACACCTATTCCACAGGTCCGTGCGTGTTCAAATACAACGGTCAATCGCTTGAAGAGATCACAGCTTTAAGAAAGCTCTCTTCCGTTGATACTTACACCTCATTCGGAATAGTATCATCAGGCGAGCTTTACCTCTATTCGGACTACCTTACCGTATACACTCCGAATACAAACAAGCAGTCCGCGCTCGATTACAGCGTAATGAGCATAAGCGAGCTCACAAACAACATTGATTCTTACAATGTCCACGCATATTATGATACAACTCCAAAAAACGGCGGAAGGATAAGAATCATTATCGCGATCAAAAAATAACATATACATGCAAACAAGGCTGTCATTCTTGACAGCCTTGTTTTTTCATTTTTTATTGATAAAACAATATTTTAATTGATAAAACAATAAATTTATATTGCTTTTTTAATTTTACTGTGATACAATTAATAAAATTGTTAAAATATACATTTTTTACGTTAATTAATGAAAGGCAGATCATATTATGAAAAAATTCAATCCTGTAGTACCGAACTTTCCTCATATGCTTCACGGCGGTGACTATAACCCCGATCAGTGGAAGGCTTTTCCCGAGATTATTTCGGATGATTTCAAATATTTTGATAAGGCGAATGTGAACACCGTTTCTATCGGCATATTCTCATGGGTAGAATTTGAACCCGAGGACGGAGTTTATAATTTTGAATTCTTTGATAAGATCATGGATAACCTTGCCGCGCAGGGAATGAAGGCCTGCCTTGCAACGCCGAGTGCTGGCAAACCGCACTGGCTTGGCATAAAGTATCCCGATATCCTGCCTGTAAACGAAGCAGGTGTACGTGGCAGACGCGGAGGACGCGGAGGATTTTGTAAGTCCTCGCCTGATTTCAGACGCAAGATACACGACCTCAATACCGCTATGGCAGAGCATTATAAGGATCATCCTGCGCTTGGAATGTGGCATATAAGCAACGAATGCTGCGGAGAATGTTATTGTGAGCGTTGTCAGAATAATTTCCGTGAATGGCTCAAGAAAAAGTACAAAACACTTGATGCTATCAACGCCGCATACTGGAACAGCTTCTGGGGACATACTTATACGGATTGGTCCGAGATCGTTGTTACAGATAAATCCGTACACGCGCTTATACTCGACTGGAAGAGATATGTAAATGACCTGCTTGCAGACTACATAGCATGGGAAGCGGCGGCACTTAAAAAGGTAACGCCCGACGTGCCTGTCACCACGAATATGATGGAAACCGACGGCATTGACTACAAGAAGGTTGCAAAGGTTGTAGACGTGGTATCATGGGACAGCTATCCCAGATGGCACGCATTAGGTGATGCTCATATGTATTCGGGAATAAAGACAGCCTTCTGGCACGACCGTTTCCGCTCAATGGGCAAAAAGCCGTTTATGCTTATGGAATGTGCGCCCTCTTTTAACAGCTGGCTCGAGGTAAACAAGGGCAAAAAGCCGGGTATGCATAAGCTTGCATCTATGCAGGCTATTGCTCACGGCTCGGAATCGGTGCAGTATTTCCAGTGGAGAAAATCGCGCGGTGGCTTTGAAAAGTTCCACGGTGCTGTCGTAGACCACTGCGGAAGAGACGACACACGCGTATTTAAAGAGGTATCCGAGGTAGGTGCTGCTCTTGCAAAGCTTGACGAGGTTGTCGGCACTATGAATGTCAGCCGCGTGGCTATCATATACGATATTGAAAACGCATGGGCGCTTAACGAAATGGCAGGCGCAAGAAAACCTAAGAAATATGAGGACCTTTGCCTTAAATTCTATAAGCCTTTGTGGAAAAAGGGAATTTCCTGTGACGTAATCGAGGCATGCGACGAGCTTGATTCTTACGACCTCGTTATTGTGCCGGCACTTTATATGGCAGATGACGCGGCTTGTGAGCGTATAGCAAAATTTGTTGAAAACGGCGGCACACTTCTGTCAACCTATTTCACCGGCTGGGTGGATGAAAATGACCTTTGCAGACTCGGAGGTTTCCCGGGTGGCAAGCTTGCAGAGGTGTTCGGCGTATGGTCTGAGGACCTTGAATGTCTGCACAATGGCGAAAAGAATACTGCCCGTATGATAAAATCTGTCGACGGACTCAAGGATTCTTATGAAATAATCGAATACTGCGACCTTCTCCATACCAAAAACGATGATGTTGAAGTGCTTGCAGAGTTTGCGGATGATTACTATGCAGGTATGCCTGCGCTCACCGTAAACAAGTACGGCAAGGGTAAGGCTTACTATATGGGCTTCAAGAACGAGGGCGACTTTATGGCTGATATTCTTGGTAAGCTTACAGACGAGCTTGGTATCAAGGGCGCTGCCGACATAGAGCTTCCCGAAAACGCCGCAATTACCATGCGTACAGACGGCGAAAACGACTATCTCTTTGTTCAAAACTATAATTCAAACGACATAAATATAACACTTGACGGCGAATACTTCGATATGCTTGAGGACAAAACTGTTTCGGGTACACTCACGATCGACAAATACGGAATCAGAATACTCAAGCGTTCGGCTAAATAAAGAAAGGGTGTGTATATATGATACTATCTACACAAAACTCAGCTCTTGTAAACAGATTCGGATACCGCAAATCGATCGAGATCCTCGCGAAGGCAGGCTATGATGCTATCGATCTGTCATTGTTCGGACACAAGGAGCATGAAGATTTTCCGTTCGGTTCAAACGATATTGCTTTTGCAAAAGAGTTAAAAAAGATCGCGGAAGACAACGGTGTGTTCTTTAACCAGGCTCACGCACCGTTTCCGTCCGAAAAGTCCGGTGATGATGAATACAACAAGGTCAGCTTTGAACGAGTCGTACGCGCGATCGAGATCGCCGGAACGGTGGGAGCGCGACAGATCATCGTTCACCCCGTATGCGGCTTTCCGTGCGCCGAGGACTGTATAAAGTACAACATAGATTTTTACAACAGACTCGTTCCCTATATCAAGGCAGCCGGTGTAAAGGTAGCTCTTGAGAATATGTGGGGGTATGATGACAGACGCGGACATATCATTCCCAACTACATAAGCTTTGCAAGCGAGCTTATCACCTGCTTTGACGCGCTTGATCCCGAATACTTCACAGTTTGTCTTGACGTCGGACACTCGCCGCTTGTAGGAGAAGAGCCTGCACATGCGATCTGTACCCTCGGACATGACAGACTCGGTGCGCTTCACGTGCATGACGTGGACTACAGAAACGATCTTCACACGCTTCCCGGAATGGCGAAAATTAATTGGGATGCTGTCTGCAAGGCACTTGCCGACATCGACTACAAGGGAGAATTTACCTTTGAGGCCGACGTATTCTTAAGGGGCTTCGACAATGACTTTGTTCCTGAGGCTGCAGCGTATATGTGCAAGGTCGGAAGACATCTTATTTCAAAAATCGAAGCGTACAAAAACGCATAACAAGCACACCCGGTGTCGTTTGACCCCGGGTGTATTTATATAATTTGTGTTCTTTAACACTTATACACTTGCATTTAGTAAATTTTATTGATATAATAGTATGCAGAATAAATTAAAGGAGCTTTGAAAATTGCTTAAGGAATTAAAAAGGATAATATCAAACACCTGCATATGTTTCACTGTTTGTGAGTTTATACTGCTTATTGTATCCGATCTGATGCTTAAGGGACAGGCTACAAGCAATACAGCAGTCAGTTTTCTCGGACTCCGAGGTGCTGTGCTCGTTTTAATCACCGCTTTCATATTCAATATTTTAAGCTATGTATTCAGAATAAAGAGCCTTCCGCGCGTAGTTGTAAGACTCATACATTACGCGCTTGCAATGTTCTGTTTGCTTCTTGTGGGCGTAATAACTCCCCGCAGAACCGAAATTAGATATGTCTTTGTTTTCCTGTTTCTTGCAACAATTATATACATCGTTGTTTCTTTTATCGCATTTGCAATAAGAAAGCTCACATCAAAAAAAGCAGAAGAAGTCCAAAATTACACCTCTGTTTTTGACGGCAGGCAGGACAGCTAACTCTCGAAAGGATAACGGATATATCCGTAAATACAAGCATGACAAATTCCGCAATTGCTCAGGGATTTCTCCCGTTATGCCGCGCAGACATGGAGGAATGCGGCTGGGACAGACCCGATTTTGTATATGTAACAGGCGATGCCTATGTCGACCATCCGAGCTTCGGCACTTCCATAATCTCCCGCGTTTTAGAGGACGCGGGCTTTCGTGTTGCCATACTCTCTCAGCCCGATTACAAAAGCGCTGATGCGTTTAAGGAGTACCCTCGTCCCCGCCTCGGCTTTCTTGTAAGCGCGGGCAACATCGACTCAATGGTCGCTCACTACACTTTATCACGCAAGAAAAGAAGCTACGACTACTACTCTCCGGGCGGTGTTATGGGCAAGCGTCCCGACCGCGCGGTCATCGTTTATTGCAACCGTATACGCGAGGCATTCGGTGATATTCCGATAATTATCGGAGGGCTTGAAGCATCTCTCAGACGCCACGCGCACTATGACTATTGGGACAACAAGGTCAGACGCAGTATACTTGTCGATTCGCGTGCCGATATCCTCACATACGGCATGGGGGAAAAGATACTTGTACGTATAGCAGAATTGCTTGACCGCGGTGTGCCGGTAAAAAAGATACGTGATGTACGCGGTTCGGCATACCTGTGCAAGCGCGGTGAACGTGTACACTACGATGTAGCCGGCGAATTCGATTACAACGACCTCAAGAATTCAAAGGAGCTTTACGCAAAGGCATTCGGTGTACAATATAAAAACACAGACCCGGTATCGGGAAAAGCCATAATAGAATATTACGACGATAAAATGCTCGTCGCCAATCCGCCGATGCCCCCACTTGAAAGAGATGAGCTTGACCGCGTGTACGCTCTTCCGTTTACACGTAAGGTACACCCCTCGTATGATGTCCTCGGCGGCGTACCGGGTATAGACGAGGTAAAATTCTCAATAACACATACCCGCGGTTGCTTCGGCGCGTGCAACTTCTGTGCAATAGCCTACCATCAGGGCAGGACGGTACGCTCGCGCAGTATAGACTCGGTAGTACGCGAAGCTAAGCTTATTACGGAAATGCCCGATTTCAAGGGTTATATACATGATGTCGGCGGTCCGACCGCAAATTTCCGTTATCCATCATGCGAAAAACAGCTTACAAACGGCGTATGCTCATCGCGCAAGTGCCTTGCACCCACTCCGTGTAAAAATCTTGAGGTAGACCACAGCGAATATATAAATCTGCTCGAAAAGCTCGAAGCTCTTCCGAGAGTAAAAAAGGTATTCATACGTTCAGGCATCCGTTTTGACTATGTGATGTACGACAAAAACGAAGCTTTCTTCAAGCGTCTTGTCAGACACCATGTCAGCGGACAGCTCAAGGTCGCTCCCGAGCACTGCTCGGCAAATGTACTCTCATGCATGGGCAAGCCTAACATCGAAGTATACGAGAGCTTCCGAAAGCGCTTCTTTGAGCTTACAAAAAGCATAGGTCTTGAGCAGTATCTCGTTCCCTACCTTATGTCCAGCCACCCGGGCAGCAGGCTTGAGGACGCGGTAGAGCTCGCGCTATACTTGAAAAGTCTCGGTATGAAGCCCGAGCAAGTGCAGGATTTCTATCCGACTCCGGGTACAGCTTCTACCGTTATGTTCTATACCGGCATAGACCCGCTTACGGGCAAAAAGGTATTTGTCGCCTCCGATTATGAGGAAAAGAAGATGCAACGAGCACTTTTGCAGTATACCAGACCGGAAAACGCCGAGCTTGTGCGCCGCGCGCTGAAAAAGTGCGGTCGTGAGGATCTGATCGGCTACGGAAAGGAATGTCTTGTACGCCCGGCACACGGAAATACTGCCGAACGACCGGCAAGTAAAAGCGGTAGCGGTAGCGCGCGCCAAAAGAACACAACCCGTACGCAAAGCGGCTCAAAAAGAACAGGCACGGCGTCAAAACCGTCTAACCGATACAAAACAAAACGTACATCCGTAAAAAAGAATGTAAAAAGAGGCAGATAATCTTACATTTATATTACAAAACACAGATATTTCTTGATATTATATCACCTTTTGGTGTATCATAACAATAGGGAAATATTTAATTGCCGCAATTTCCTGATTTTAGTATTACAGGAAACAAGCGGAGAATTCGGAGTACACTATGCAAACAAGCGATACAATCACCTTCAAGCTTCACGATGACCGTGAAAGCGAAATTAAAGACATTCTTCTTCAGGTGCATGCGGCTCTCAGCGAAAAAGGCTACAATCCGATAAATCAGATCGTAGGCTATATTCTCTCCGAGGATCCGACGTATATCACCAACCATAACAATGCGCGCAGTCTTATCCGCCGTATTGACCGCGACGATCTTCTTAACATGATGCTTAAGAATTACCTCGGACTTTCAAAATAAATACCAGATGCTGATATATGACATCACAAGCTCGGATAAGCTCCCGTGCGAAATGCCGCCGTGCGTTGTTGCACTCGGTAATTTTGACGGTGTGCATACAGGACACACAGAGCTGCTAAAGCAAGCGGTGGCTGTTGCGGTAAAACGCGGGCTTATGCCTGCGGTCTTTACCTTTGCCAAGCATCCCGAAACGGTACTTGCCAACCGAAACGCACCGAGCATCCTGACGCTTGATGACAAGCTTGAGATATTCAAGGAACTGGGCATCGAGCGTGTTTACCTTGCGGACTTTGAGAAGATACGCGACTATTCGCCCGATAGATTCGTAAGCGACATACTCAGAAAGACTATAAACGCGTCTGTCGCCGTATGCGGCTTTGATTTCAAGTTCGGGCAGTACGGTAAGGGAACACCCGAAATGCTTACCCGCCTTATGGACGGTGAAGCAGTAGTCATACCGCCTGTTATGAAGCGCGGTCAGCCTGTAAGCTCGACACTCATACGCCTTGCCGTTGAAAGCGGCGACACCGAATATGCCGCACAAATGCTTGGCAGACCGTTTTATATCGACTTCCCGGTTATACACGGAAAAGAGCTTGGACGTTCCATCGGCGTACCGACGATCAATCAAAACTTCCCCGCGGGTCATGTCATTCCCGCACATGGAGTTTACGCTTGCACAGTAACGATCGGTCAAAAAAAATACGCAGGGGTCGCCAATGTAGGCTCGCATCCAACCGTTGATACAGATGCTCAGATAAATTGTGAAACGCACATTGTCGGATTCACAGGCTGGTTATACGGTCAAAAAATAAAGGTATCGTTTTACAAAAAGATACGTGACGAGAAAAAGTTTTCCTCTATAGATGAGCTTGTGGCGCAGATAGAGCGCGATATAGCCCAAACAAAAGAATATTTTGACACAGGAAAAATTCAATGAGAAGATTTTGTACTTTCCTATTGGCGGCGATCATTTTCGCCGCTATTTCTTCAATAACGGTCGCGGCAGTCCCCGATCTGTCGCTTGCCGACGCTGTTTATGTATACAATACCGACAGCGGACTTGAAGTTCACTCAAAAAACGCAGACAAGCTCACTCCTCCCGCATCCACGGTCAAGCTTATGACCGCGATAATCGCATACGAGCACTACCGGGGGACTTTCGACACTGTCATCACTGTTCCCGAAAAAGCGGTCGACATGACAGTCGGCAATAATATAGGACTTGTCGCAGGCGAAGAGGTTACGGTCGACGAGCTTCTTACCGCACTCATCGCGGGAGGGGCCAACGATGCGGCAAACACCTTTGCTATCGAGATCGCAGGAGATCTTGACAGCTTCTGCGACATGATGAACGCAAAAGCCGCCGAGATCGGTGCCGTTAACACCGTTTACAAAAACGCAAGCGGTATCGACAAGGAGGGCATGGTAACAAGCGCGAAGGATGTTGCACTGATAAGCGCATATGCATACAAGCTCTCAGGCTTCAGAGAATACGCCGGTATAACGCGTTATGTGATGGACGCGACAAACAAGAGCAAGCAACGCGTAATCCACAACAGAAATTATCTGCTCTCGTATCATATAGAGCCGAAATATTATGACTCCGACGCTATCGGAATGAACTCCGGTTTTACACAAGAGGGCGGATTTTGCACAGTAACCGCCGCGGAATCGAACGGGCTTACTTACATTATCGTAATAATGAATGCCGAAAAAGATGATAACGGAGACAACTCATCATTCTACATGGCATCTAAGCTTATAGACTGGGCAACGTCAAGTTTTGGATACATGACAGTTCTCGACCCGAACACTATCGTGCGCGAGGTGCCCGTAAGCCTTGCCAAAAACGTCGACTACGTTATAGTATCACCGCAAGACAAGGTTGAGTATTTTCTGCCGCTAAGCACGGATGTAAGCACCGAGATAACCTATAAAATGAGACTTGACTCCGATACGCTGACCGCTCCGATCTACGAGGGGCAAAAGGTCGGAAACGTCGATGTTGAGTACAAGGGGAAGACGATAGCGACGGTAGCGCTGGTCACAAAGAACAATGTCAGCGCAAGTACGATACTCAGGCTTCTCGATTATATCAAGAATCTGCTCAAGAGCAGTCAGGTAAGAATAGCTATAGGCATATTCGTTGCATTGTTTGTATCATATCTGTTGCTCAGTTATGTACAGTTCAGACGTATGCACAAGAAAAACAACAACAAACGCAGATAAAAAGAGCCCCGGTCTGATATGCACCTCCAAAAGTGTCTAACTTTTGGGGTCCGCTTCAGTCGGGACTCTTTTTGATGTTATCTTTCAATACATGAAACAAGCTTGCCGTCCGCCCACTCGATATCGAGTATCTTTCCGCCGCGGATACGTACTCCCTTAAGCGAACCGTTTTTCCACTTATCGGGAAGTGCGGGCAAGAGTTTGAGTTCTCCGTTACGTACGTCCACAAGCATTTCCAGGATACCGCTGGGAGCTCCGAAGTTTCCGTCTATCTGGAACGGCGGATGTGCGTCAAAGAGGTTTGGATATGTTCCGCCACCGCGGCTTTCGTCGGTTTCAACTTTCGGAGTAAGCTGCATATCCAGAAGCTTAAGTGCGTGATTGCCATCGTTCAGTCTTGCCCAAAAGTTGATTTTCCATGCAAGACTCCAGCCTGTTCCGGCGTCACCGCGCTTTTCAAGCGAGCGTTTACAAGCCTCTGCAAGCTCGGGTGTGTGCTCAGGAGTTATAAGATGAGCAGGGTGCAGGGCATACAGGTGAGACACGTGTCTGTGATTCACCTCATCATCTCCGAATTCCTCGTTCCATTCAAGCAATCTTCCGTCAGTGCCGATGGCAAACGGGTTCATATTTTCAAGTGCTCTGTCGATCTTGGAAACGAATTCCGCATCATCATCTCCGACTGCAGCTATTGCTGCTTTGCACTTTTCAAAGAGCTCAAATGCGATCGAGTCGGACATCGTTGTATATTTTGCAACAGAACATCTGTTATTTCTTTCGGTGCGGAATCGGTTTTCAGGCGATGTAGCCGGGAATACCGAAAGCTTGCCGTCCTCGCGCTCCCAAAGCAGGTCAAGATAGAATTTAGCCGCTTCCTTCATAAGCGGATATATCGTTTGTGCAAGGATATCCTTGTCCTGCGTATATTCAAAGTAATCGTAAAGCATGCATGTAAGCCACCCGGACGCTCCGTGCCAGAAACCGTACTGTGCGTCAAAGCTCACAGGCGTCGTATGAGCCCACAGGTCGGAGTTGTGATGTATTACAAAGCCGCTTGCTCCATAATACTCGCGTGCGGTGCGAGCTCCCGGCACACTTCTTGTTTTGACAAACTCAATAAGCGGTTCAAAGCATTCATCAAGACCGCACATAAGAGTCGGCCAATAGTTCATTTCTGTATTTATGTTAAGCGTATAGTTACCACGCCAGGGAGCGATAATCTCTTGATTCCATATTCCCGTAAGATTCATCGCCTGCGTTCCCGCTCTTGAACCGGCTATAGTAAGATAACGTCCGAAGTCGAAAAGCAGAGTATACAGGCTTATATCATTTTTGTCCTCGGCAAACTTTTTAAGTCTTTCGTCCGTGGGCATATCCTCGCGCCCGCTTTCGCCGAGATCGAGCTTTATGCGTTCAAACAGAGGTATATAGTCGTCAAGATGCCGCCTGAGAAGCTCCTCGTACCCGAGCTCAAGTGCCGTATTAAGCGTTTGTTCAAGTGCGTTTCTATATTCTTTTCCGTCCGTGAAAGGATGTCGGTCGTAACCGTTGTAGCTTGTTTTTATCGACATGATAATCACAGCCTCCGATGCCCCCTTGATATCAAGGACACCGTCTTCAAACGTGATCGTACCGTCACAAATTGCCTTGGCACCGCTTTTAAATCTGACTCCGCGCTTTTCCGGCTCGTCAAAATATTCAAACCGAACCTTTCCGATAGAGGAATACGAACCGGATTTTCCGGGACATTCTCCCTCAAGATAAAGCATTCCGTTTTCCGAAGCACATTCGCTCTTCAGCCTACTCGCGAAGCGCACCTTAATGTCCGGCAATACATTTCCTGATGCGGAAAGCTTTACTACCATTACATTATCGGGATACGATACAAAATATTCTTTTTTATATTTGATATCATTTGCGGTAAAATCAACAGTGACAATAGCCTTTGACATATCAAGCGTACGCGTATAGTTCTTTACATCACCGTCAATGTCATAATCAATAAACATATCTCCCGCAGGCATATACAATTCGGTGTTGCCGAATAAAAATCCATATGACGCAAGCTCCTGTGCCTCCTCATACTGCCTGTCAGCAACATAATTTTTTATTTGTTCAAATACTTCAAGAGCTTTAGGGTGTTCAAAATAATGAGGGAATCCCGAAATCAGCGTTTCCTCATTAAGAGCGACTCTGTCACTTGAAATACCGCCAAACACCATTGCTCCTATTCTGCCGTTTCCGAGCGGATTTGCTTCGGTCCAATACTGTGCCGGAGATGTATATAACGTTTTTGAGTCTGCCATGATCAAACCTCCTATAAATCTTTTTATAATAATACCACAGCATTAAGACAAATACAAGTGAAATATTCACAAATATTATAATAATATTCACATAAAAAAACGCGCTCGATGAGCGCGTTTTTTATCATCCTCTGTCTTTGAATATGGGCTCGAAGTCCTCGTCCTCCGGCTCTTCCTCGTAGTACGGATCTATCATATACTGCTTTATCTTCGGGAAAGCGGCGTATGCCGACATATATGCACAGGTCGAGAACATGATAACGAAAGGAATAATGACACCGAGAGGTACAAATACTGAGAACAGTCCCGCTGTTATAAACAGCACGAGCACCGTTCCCAACAGTGCCATGAAATTACGCTTAAATCCGAGAAGCGAGAAGATGAGCGCGTTTTTGAGTATCTTGAATATCGAAAGATCGAAGGTTATCATAACGATATACATATAAAAACGCATGAAATAGTAAAGTATCGCCAGAACCAAGCTGAACCAAAAGAAAACTCCAAGCATAAAGTTTCCGAGGTTCGTATAGAAAAAGAGAATATCGTAAGCAATAACTACCATGAACACAAGATCAAGAACTCCGAGAATAAGTCCCTGACGCCAATTGCGTTTGATCGCGTACCAAAAGTCGCTCCACATGAAGATCGGCTCGCCCTTTACCATATTGCGAAGTATATAGGTTGTACCGACATTCACAAGGCCGAATGTTACAAATATCAAAAGTGAAAGCACCCAGAAAATATTAGTCGCAACCGTAGGCAATGACAAATCACCGCGCAGTCCGAACACACCGTTTACCGCTGCAAGAACCGGGTCGCCCGTATCCTGAAGCACACCGTAAAGCACTGTGTAAAGCTTTGTTGCGGGAGCGCTTAAATGTATGTTAAGGTTTCCGCTGATAGCAAGAAGCGCGAACAGTACCGGGAAATTACCGAGTATCATATAAATGTTGACAGTAACGAGCTGACCGAACTTGCTTGCATAGCTTACAAAAAAGTTTTTGAGATTTTTTGGTCCCTCGGGTTCTTTTTTTATGCCCTTTCCGTCAACATCGTAATTAAAGAGCTTAAACTCTTTTCCGAATATTTTCATTTTACGTCCTTTCGTTTTTTACTATATAAAATTTATAAGTACCAACGTCAGTGTAATCGTCAGAAACAAGACTCCGGATGATATTACAAAGTCCACAATATACGCTCTCGAATCACTTCTGCCGAACACATCCGCAAGCTTGACCTCGTCCGAATTAAATGTTGCGCTGTAGAAAAAAGCGCGCAACGCGACCGATACGTTTACCGAAATTATCGCTATCTGACACACAAGATAGATAAGCGACTCAACAAATATCCCGTTTTGCGTTGTAAACTCGAGCATACATATTGCAAATCCGCAAAGTGCCGATTTCCAAACGCATATCGCCGCCGAAAATATCGGAGCAAACACCGTGTATCCCATGACAAAAACGAGTGCGGGAAACGCCATCTCGTGCCAGAAGCAGGATAGCATCACGCCAAGCTTTGCGCCGGCTCCGTCTGCCTCGGCAAACATTCCTCTGAAATAATTACCGATCAGCGCGTCTGTGTCTATGTCAATATCTTCGCCGGATATTCTGTAAAGTATTACGCCGAGAGCAAGTCCGGCAAAAACAAGCATTGCCGCCGTCGACATTGCGATCCTTGCCTCTCTGCGCCCTCTGTACGCGTTCATTGTTTTATATAACGACTCATTGTTGTACGTGTCATCTTGCCACACACCCATCTGCTCCTTTCTTCTTCCTCACGATATCATCGTGTATATTCAAGTATATGAAAGAAGCACTCCCGGGTAGAACGCGGCGTATGTTAATATGATACCACAATTTTTCCATTTATTCAACATATTTGAAAATAGTTTACATAAAGTTTTATAAGAATAAGCCCGACGGTCTTCCGTCGGGCTTGCGTTATATAAGCTCAGGCTCTGTTCTGAAATTTTTTATTATGTGAAAGGTGGAATAATTCGTGTCGTGGTAATTTTTTGCGTTGTTCATCGCGGTACGGCACTGGAACAGGATGTCCTCTCCTTCAATAATAAAGTCTATATATTGGAAGCCCACCTTCAAATGATCCTCATCAAGATTATTGATCATGTCCGCTTTTGTATGCCAATCCCAGCCGTTGTCTGATTCCATCAGCGATATCAGCGTACGGGCGCCACAATGAGCATCATCGATTATTCGGTCTGCAAGCGAATAATATTTACCGCTTACAGGATCATATTAAGCTCATGAGCCTGCTCTTCGAGTGTATCAGAGACGTGTCCCGATGACACGACCGTCATTCGTCTGCCGCCGTTTTCGGAAAGCTTGTTTACCTCATCATAAACGCTCTTATTAAGCTTTACGCGTTCCTCAAGAGAAAGATAGAATATCTCGCTCGACTGACACACGGCAAATATGCCGTCACATCCGTTTTCGTAATACCATCTTACATATTTCCTTGCGGTCTCATAATCGACCTTACCGTCATCGGTATACGGTGTTATCATAGTCGGATATGCTCCGAAATTATATTTGATCCCCATTGCCGCCTCCAAAACATTATTATCTAAATTTTATCATCAAACAACTGCACATTCAATATCGAAAAGAAACTTGTTTTTACGAAAAAGTAACTTTGTGTTGACTTTGTTTTAATGTTATATTATAATAAAGCCGTATTATATATGTGAAAACAACAAATCTATGAATTTACAAAAAGTGACCTATCAAGGATAAAAAGTCATGTCAACAATTTACTCCAAACCGATAACAAGCAAGCTTTCAAGGCTCAAGATCGCAAATTTTACAGAGCCTGTTGAAATCAAATTTTATTGGATGACCGCGGTATCCTCAAAGAACAAGCACGAACTTATAAGCGTAGATCTGCATCAGCATGCTTTTTTTGAAACGCATTATATTCTTAAGGGTTCTATGGAATATAAGGATCAGGATGGTAACATTTACTCAGTGCCCGCAGGCACTTCCATAATCCTACCACCCTTCAAAAAGCACATTGTTAGCGACATTTCCTCCGATATGGTCAGAGTATCGTTTGCTTTTGTTCCGGAAAAAAACGGCGAGCTTTACAACGCGCTGTTATCAGCACAGATCAAATGCTTTGAGATCAACACAAATATGAAGTCTGCTATCAACCGCATTTTCAAGGAAGCCGAAATAAACGATATCTTCTCCCAGTCGGTATTACAAAACAGCGTATTCGATATAATATGTGAAAGCTCAAGAGCTGTCTGTGCTCATACTATCAAGGGTAACGAAGAGATCTCGCTTGGTGACGAGCTTATCGTAAACAGGGCAAAGCAATATATCATCGACAACTTTGAAAAAAAGCTCACCTGCGGTGAAATAGCCGAGAACTGTCATTTCAACGTAAAATATCTCGGACGCATCTTCAAGAAGCAAACCGGAATGACATTACTTGAATTCATACATCAGGAAAAGGTAAAACGAGCGCAAATACTTCTTGCCGACAGTAACGCCTCGTTAAAGAACATAAGCGAACAGCTCGGATTCACCAGTGAATGTTATTTCAACAGCTTTTTCACACGGATCACCGGGGTGTCACCCGGTCAATACAGAAAATTCGGAAAATAATATAAGTGCCGAGGCATATGCCTCGGCACTTATATTATTTCTTCACGACTATTGCATGGCTGTAGGTCATAATAGGATCGGATTCGACGATTGCCATCCCCGACGCTTCAGCTGTTAAGGGGGTAAATGTGCCTATCGAAAAATCCGCCGTTCCCAAATAAAGTGTACTGTTGAGCGACAGAGTGGTCACGGGCATAAACGTATATCCGCATCCTAGATATTCGCATATCGCGTCAACAAGCGCGATCGCAATACCTCTCGGCATCGGATGCTCTTCATCAGCCGCATAAACATACGGATACATTGACGGGTCAAGCGAAATATTGAATGTGCCGTTACTCGTGTCATGCTCACTTGCAAACTCATATTCGTATTCGGGATCGCTTAAGTAACCGTTGACTATCTCGTCCACGGTACCGTTTTCCTTAAGTGCGGCAAGCGCCTTGTTGAGCATGATCGTATAAACTCTTTTGCTTTCGAGCATATAGAACGCAAAGCTGTCTTCTCCAAGTACATCGGGGAGCACTTCGAGAGTATCGTACTCTCTTGCGAGTACATCAGCGTGGTTTTTATCTACCACGGCACAATCGATCTCATTGGCATCAAACGCTTTTATCATGTCAATACGCGAATTATACTTGATGATCTCGCATCCCTTTTCCACGTATTTCTGCGCGTAGGTATCGCTCTTTGAGCCTTCAACTACGCCGATCTTCTTATTCACCAAATCTGCTTCGGATTCTATGCCCGAGCCTGCAAGACCACACGAAGTCAATCCGCACATAATAAGCACTATGCAAAGCAAAAGCGCAGTAAATCGTATTTTATTCACAGTCATTTCGACCTCCGATTATTTGTTTATCTTAAACTTTGTTCCGCCGGGAGTATCCTCAAGCACTATGCCACGTGCAAGAAGGTCAGCGCGTATCCTGTCGGCTTCCGCGTAATTCTTCTCTTTCTTCGCGATAAGTCGAAGCTCGATCATCTTCTTTATCTCCTGCTCAAGCGCACTGTCAAGCTCGTCTCTCTTAAGACCCATAAGCCCTGTAAGCTCGGCAAGCAGATCATACGCGTATCTTACCGACGCGGCGTTTGCCTTGTCCTCGTTTACATACGAGTTCACGTCACGAACAAGGTCAAATATCACCGAGATAGCGTCAGCTGTGTTAAGGTCATCATCCATCTTGGCGATGAACTCCGCCTTACGTGCGTCAACACGCTCGCGTACACTCATGTCAAGCTCACCCGCAGGCGCGCTCTCAAGATAGAACTCTGTGCTGTCAAGGCAGTTAAAGATACGCTCAAGCGCGGTCTTTGACTGCTCGATTATATCCTGTGAGAAGTTTATCGGACTGCGGTAATGCGAGCTGAGTATAAAAAATCTTATAGGCATATAGCCGTACTTTTCGGATATCTCGCGCACGGTAAAGAAATTGTTTGCCGATTTTGACATTTTTTTATTGTCAACATTTATATATCCGTTGTGCATCCATCTTGCCGCGAAGGTCTTGCAGGTAGCACACTCGGACTGCGCGATCTCATTTTCATGGTGCGGGAAGGTCAGGTCCTGTCCGCCGCAGTGGAAATCTATGCTCTCGCCGAGATATTTGAGAACCATCGCCGAGCACTCGATATGCCAACCCGGTCTGCCCTTGCCCCACGGGCTGTCCCAACTGGGTTCTCCCGGCTTTGCCGCTTTCCAAAGAGTAAAATCGAGAGCGTCCTCCTTGGCTTCGCCTATCTCTATTCTTGCGCCTGCTTCAAGCTCGTCAATAGGCATGTGAGAAAGCTTACCGTACTCCTTGAATGTCTTTGTACGGAAGTACACATCGCCCTTTGACTCATACGCATGCCCCTTTTCAACAAGCGTATTTACTATGTCGATTATCTCGGCAATATTTTCGGTTGCTCTGGGGTGTACGCTTGCAGGAACGACTCCAAGTCCTCCAGCATCCGTAAAGTACTCGCCTATATACTTTTCAGCGACCTCTTTAACCGTAATACCCTCTTCGTTGGCGCGCTTAATCATCTTATCGTCAATATCGGTGAAGTTCTGAACGAATTTTACATTATAGCCTCTGTATTCAAGATATCTGCGAAGCATATCGAACACAACAAAGCAACGCGCGTTTCCTATATGGAAATAGTTATATACAGTCGGACCGCAAGCGTAGATCTTTACGCATGACGGGTCGATCGGGGTAAATTCTTCTTTTGTTCTTGTAAGTGTATTATAAAATTTCATATCTGCCTTCCTTATCCTTTATTTGTCGCTTTTTTCTTCAAATTCACTCAGCTTTTTTTCAAGCGCGTCTATTCTCGCCTGAAGTCTGCAGAACTGCTGAGACACAGGGTCGGGTATATGTACCTGGTCAAGATCTGTCCCGACCTTTTTGTCTCCCTGCTTTACAACACGGGCCGGTATACCGACCGCCGTACAGTTTTCGGGTATCTCGTCAAGTACGACCGCGCCTGCGGCTATCTTGGAGTTATCCCCGACCTTAAACGGTCCGAGGACCTTTGCTCCCGCGCCGACCATAACATTATTGCCGAGCGTCGGGTGACGCTTTCCGGTGTGCTTTCCCGTACCTCCGAGGGTAACGCCTTGATATATCGTACAATTGTCTCCGATCACCGCGGTCTCGCCTATAACAACACCGCTTCCGTGGTCTATAAACAGACCCTTTCCTATAGTTGCACCCGGATGTATCTCGATACCGGTGAAAAACCTTGCAAGCTGGCTTACAAGCCTTGCCAAAAAGAAGCATTTATGCTTATAAAGCCAATGCGAAAGCTTATACGCCAATATAGCATGAAATCCCGAGTACAAAAGTGCGACCTGTATACTTGATGTTGCCGCCGGGTCGCGTTCCTTTATGATCTTTATCGTATTTCTCAGATCTCCCATTAAAAACGATCTCCTGTAATTGACTGTAAGCGAACCGGTGAATGATAATACAAAAGCCGCCTGTATGCAATAACATAAAGGCGGCAGAGTCGCGGTTCCACTTTAATTTATAACTTTGATTCCTTAACGCGGACATACGCGCGGAGTTTTGCTCCGCGGACTCACGGGGGCACAGCCCGCTTACTCTGTATACGCTTTCAGCCGAGGCGTATTTCTCTGAAACAGGGTAAAGTGCGGATTCTTCCCGATCACTGCCTTTAATTGCTATTTTCAAACATGTACTTACATTATATTATAAAAAATCGGTTTTGTAAACACTTTTGCGAAAATTTTTATTTTTATCTCAGCTTTGCGACATACCTGTCTATCTTAAACCGTGCACGAAGTCTGTAAATATAGAGAATTATCAGTTTGGTTACGGCTATATCAAAGAGTATAAACGCCACGTTTCCAACGACCTCGAAGAAAACGACAGCCATCAGATCAAGATCGGGGGTCATAAACACAAGCTTTGCCAAAGTAAGCGCAAGTGCAAGAACGATATTGAAATACAACAGCTTAAGTATCCACGACGACACCCTCTTAAGTCTTTCGATATTCGACTTTATTATTACATAAAGCGCAACAAACGCATACGCCGCTACCTCAAATTTATTCGGTACGAGGATCGCTGACAATATAAGCGTCGCCGCATACACACCGTAAGCATATTTTCGACCGAACTCTATCACAGCAAATACAATGATAAGGCTTGCCGCGGCACAGCAAGTGAGATCGAGCACCTCAATTACCGCACCGAAATACTGAAGCACGACTCCGAGTGCGGCAAGCATCGCTCCGAGTGCTATTTTTTGCGTTTTAGCACGACTTCTCATAGTCAAGCCGTCCTTTCATCTTTAACAGCAGGGTATAAGATCTCCGCCGCAGCACTCACAAAGGCAGTCGGCACAGATAAGATTCATACATATATCACACGGTGACACCGATCCGGATGACGATCGGTATCCTCCTCCGTAAGAGGCCGCGGTATTTCTCAAATTATTAAGCGCGTTTTTGTACTCTGCGTTATCAGGGTCCATATAACACGCCGCCTCAAGATACTTCTGCGCATCAATATACCAACCGCGCTTTATGAGCACAACGCCCTTGAGATAGTTCCATTCTGCATTACGGTCGCTCTGAGCAACCGCATCTATCATAAGCTCGGCCTCCGAGTAACGGCCCATGTTTATCATACTGCGGATATGCACAAATCCGGAGTTTGTTCCCGAACCGGCACTTGAAGCTCCCCCGCGGGATCCGCTTGCACGTTCTCTCTGTATCTGGTCGTACGCCTCGTTGACCTCCTTCATCTTTTCCTGAACAAGATCGGCAAGAGGATTTCCCGCATAATTGTCTGGGTGATACTTGCGCGCAAGCTCTCTGTATGCTTTTTTTATTTCATCGTCAGTTGCCGTCCTCGGCACATTCAAAACCTTATAGGGGTCTTTCATACAAAACTCTTACCTTTCAATCTTCCTGCCTTGGCAGTTTTTCGCATATTCTGTCTATCTTTCGAGGCATTCCGAGATAAATTATATTATTTACTATACTTCCGTATCCGGGGCACGCGGAAAAGTCTACCAAAGCAAGCGCCGCCTCAAGGCCCTTTAATTCAAGTAATACAGCTGTTTTGATCTTATCGGTGTTATCATACACCTTTTCGCCGTACATAGACACGAACGGGTTGAATTCACCGTGCTTTATATCATGCCCGATATCATCAAGCGCATCGGCAAAATATATGTATCTGCCCGCATGCCGTCCGAGCTCGCGTGCAATACGGATATCACTCTCGCCCTCAAGCCCGTAAGAGAAGATCTCGCTCATTACAGCACCGAAGCACTCGGCAAGTGCATCGGCAGAAGGCATATCAGCTTTTTCAAGCCTTGCCGATTCGCGCAGAAGATCTGCTATCCTTTCACCCGGTGTCTTCAGCTCCGGGCATTTTTTCAAAAATGCGGCGCAAAAAGGTCTTGCCGCCATCGCCGCAAGCTTCTTTGCTCCGCGCGAGTCGGCAATATCGTCACATATTTTATGATATGTCAAAAGCGCGCTGATCTTGGCGCAGTATTCAAGCGCCGGGTCATCCTTTGCTATCGCTCTTTTTTTAATCGGATGCACAGCGCATCTTGACGGCGCTATGTCGGGCGTGATTCCGAGCATCGCACTGCGTATCATCGCAAGGAACACGTAATCATAATTAAGTGTCAGTCTCGAAAACTCTCCCGTGTGCTTACCCATACTGCGGCAAAGTCCGCAGTACACAGCGCGGTACTGTTCATATTCCCACAGTCTTAACTGCGGTTTATCCGGCTCAACGTATCCGAACAATTTTCACCAAACCTTTTTGTGCGAGTAAATATATCCCTCGCATTATTATACTTATTTTACAGCTGAATATTATATTTACGCTAAATATCTCGTTAACTTTTTGTAAAATAGCGTACTTTTCAATCGTTTTTTCGACAAAAATATGCACATAAATTTAGTTAATTTACCGAATTGTGTTGATTTGAGTCCGATTATCGTGTATAATAATCGTATGTAAACTCAAACATGATCTTTTGAAAAGAGAGATAAAATGAAAAACACTGACACCGGATGCAAGCTTTGTCCTCGCGAATGCAATGCCGACCGAAGCGGCTCTTCGCCAAAGCGTATGCCGATATGCAAAGCTCCGGATAAAATAACCGCCGCACGCGCGTCCTTACACATGTGGGAAGAACCGTGTCTTTCGGGAGAACGCGGCTCCGGCACTGTCTTTTTTTCAGGCTGTCCGTTAAAGTGTGTTTTTTGCCAGAATCGCGAGATATCTCATGCCGCAAACGGAAAATGCATAACACGCGAGCGTTTATGCGATATCTTTTTCGAACTAAAGGACGCGGGAGCACACAACATCAATCTTGTATCCCCGACACCGTACATCCCCGATATAGCAGAAGCAATAAGTCTTGCAAAAGCGCATGGACTTGATCTGCCTGTTGTATTCAATTCTTCGGGATACGAGTCTGTCTCCTCATTGAAAATGCTTGACGGACTAATCGACGTATATCTGCCCGATTTCAAGTATATGTCGCCCATGCTTGCAAAAATGTACTCGCTTGCAAAGGATTATCCCGAACACGCAAAAGCAGCACTCGGCGAAATGGTACGCCAATGTCCGCTTCCGGAATTTGATTCGGACGGCATGATAAAGCGCGGTGTTATAGTACGTCACCTTGTTTTGCCGGGATGTACCGAGGACTCAAAAAACATTATAAGCTATCTCCGCAGACAATACGGCAACAGCATATACATCAGTATAATGAGCCAATATACTCCCATGCGGGACGTAAAAGACTTTCCCGAGCTTGCGCGCAAGATCACCGATGAAGAATACAATAATGTCGTAGACTTTGCACTGGATATAGGAGTAACACAGGGCTTCATACAAGACGGAGACGCGGTAGGCGAAAGTTTTATACCGGTTTTCGACGGACGCGGAATATAGATGAAAGGATAAGGAAAATGGGAGATCAGTACACAAGCATAGCCGAGCTTTACGACAGGCTCAATTCCGACACGGATTATAAGGCTCTTGCAGATTTTCTTTTGGAGAAAACAGAAAAATACTATAAAAAAAAGCCGACGCTCTTGCTTGATCTTGCATGCGGCACAGGCAAGCTTACTCATGAGCTTGCACGTCGCGGATACGACATGACAGGTATCGATCTGTCATACGACATGCTCGCGGTCGCCTCTGACGGAGCACGCGAGGACGGGCTTGACATACTGTTTTTGTGTCAGGATATGTGCGAGTTTGAGCTGTACGGCACTGTCGACGCGGTATATTGCTGCTTTGACAGCCTAAACTATCTGACAGATCCCGCCGACCTTTCCAAATGCTTCTCGCTCGTCCACAACTATCTCGATCCGGACGGAATTTTCATTTTCGACATGAACACGATATATAAGTTCGAAAATATATATGCGGACAACAGCTATGTACTTGAAGCAGACGGACTATTCTGCTCATGGCAGAATTTTTATGACAAAGAAAGCGGTCTGTGTGATTTTTACCTAAATTTCTTCGAAGAAATGTCCGACGGAAGATACGAGCGAAGCAACGAAACACAGACCGAACGCGCTTACAGCGAGAATATGATACTCAGACTTCTTAAAGACAACGATCTTGAGCTCATCGAAGTGGTCGGCGAGGACAGGCATTCACCGGCGTGCGAGACCGACGGCAGACATTACTACATAGCACGCGCAAAAAAGTAAAAGGTCCGCGGAACAAAAACTCAATTATTATATATTATATTTGATCCGCACAATGCGGCATGGAGATTATTATGGCAGAACAGAACTCAAAAATACTTCGCGTAATGACACGCGACGGAAGCGCACGCGCTTTCGTTATAAATTCGACAGATATGGTGAATGAAGCAATACGCTTTCATCAGACCGCACCGACAGCTACCGCCTTGCTCGGACGCACACTGACAGCGGCTTCGATGATGGGTACGCTTCTGAAAGACCCCGGAAACACGCTGACCCTTACTATAAGAGGTGACGGTCCTGCCGGCACAACGCTTGCGGTCTCCGACTATGCGGGAAATGTCAAGGGATATATTGCAAATCCCGATACCGACATACCACGCAAGCCTAACGGCAAGCTTGACGTATCGGGAGCTGTCGGATATGGCACACTCAGTGTCGTAAAAGATATCGGACTAAAAGAGCCCTACAGCGGGATGATCGAGCTTGTAAGCGGAGAGGTCGCGGAGGATATCACCGAATATTTCCACTCAAGCGAGCAAACGCCCAGTGCATGTGCGCTCGGCGTACTCGTCAATCCGGACCGCACCTGTCTTGCGGCAGGAGGCCTGCTTATACAGCTTTTACCGTTTGCCGATGATGAAACGGTCGGCAAGATAGAACAAAATCTTTCCAAATTCGGAAGCATCTCCTCGCTTATCGCCGAGGGCAAGAGCTTAAACGAGCTTATCGATCTCGCACTTGAGGGTGTCGAGTATGATATTTTCGATGAGATCAATGTCGGATATGCCTGCGACTGCTCACGTGAAAGAATGGAAAGAGCTGTCATAAGCCTGGGTAAAAAGGACATTGAAGAAATATTCGCCGAATGCAAAGCAGAGGGCAAACCCGAGGAGATCGAGATATGCTGTCAGTTCTGTGACAGAAAATATAAATTTTTCAGAGAAGATCTTAAGGATATATTGAAATAAAAATGTGCACATCCGCTTGGATGTGCACATTTTTTAAAGTGCTTTATTCTTGTTCTGATTATATTCGGACGTGGGATTTACGAACTCACGCCAGTCAAGACCTCCGCTTTCAAGCGCCATTACGAGTATTTCCGCTGTTGCAATATTTGTTGCTATCGGCACATTTGATACATCGCACATTCTGAGCAGATTATCCTCCACCTCGGTATCAAGCATCTCTGTGCCTGTCGCATCTCTGAAGAAAAGAACGAGGTCGATCTCATTATAAGCGATTCTCGAAGTGATCTGCTCGGCACCGCCGTGTGTACCCGACAGCAGCTTCTCTATCTTAAGGCCGGTCGCTTCGGAAACGTATTTTCCCGTTATACCGGTCGCACATATCCTGTGTTTGCTCAAAATACCGCAATATGCGATGCAAAACTGAGCCATGAGTTCTTTTTTCTTGTCGTCTGCGATTATCGCTATAACCATTTGTTTCAACCCTTTCTTCGTTATTTGCCGGATGTATCTCCCGCGCTCAATATCTTTTTGTAATCTTTTCCCGAAAAACCTTCAAACAGCGGTATCTGTCTGCCGATAAGACGCTTGGCTAAATTTACAAACGCCGCTTTTGCATTGTTTTTAGAGGACAGCCTGTCTATAAGCTCTCCGTTTTCCTGATGTATCATCAGCTCCCTGTCATACGGAACTATACCGAGAAGCTTTGTCTTTGAGCTGTCTATCATTTCTATTATGCCCGCCCTGCTTGACATAAGCGCGCTTTTTGCATCGAAGCTATTGATAAGCAGTCTCTGCTTTTTTACGCCGAACTCATCAAGAAGCTCGCTTGTAAAGGTCGCGGCACGTATCGCCGAGGGCATATGCGAACATACGATTATCGCCTGATCGCTTACCGGTGCAGAAAGTGCTATAGACTCATCATCCGCAGCAGGCGCGTCGATGATTATATAATCTATTCCCCTGCCGTCGGGCTTATATTCACGAAGCTCACCTATAAGCCTTGCAAAGCCTTCTGCGTCAACAGATGCGTGCCTGTCGGACGGCGCGGCAAGAAAATACAGCGAGCGGACACGCTCATCCTTAACAAGCGCACGCTCGGGAGTGCATCTTCCTTCAATAACATCATACAGATTGAACACCGCGTTGTTTTCGTATCCCATTATAAGGTCAAGGCATCTCATTCTGAAGTCGCAGTCAACAGCAAGAACGCTGTGACCAGCCATAGCCAGTGCCATTGATAAGTTTGCGGCGACCGTGGATTTTCCGATGCCGCCTTTACACGATGTTACAAGAACTGTTTCTGACATAATCCTCTCCGCAACGTCTGCGATCTCACGTACTTTTATGCGTTTTTTATCATACGTACACTATTATGATATCATATTATTGGTACAATTGTCAATAGGCTGATCGTGAATTTGTATAAAATGACACCAAACGGGTGCCGCAAAGGGCACCCGTCGGTTTAATGATTTCAGTTGTAAAGCGGATATTTTTCGCAGATCTTTGTGACCTCGGTTCTGATATAATCCGCCCTGTTATCAAAATCCTTAGCCGCAAGAGCTATAAGCTCTCCAAGCTTTACCATCTCTTCTTCGCCAAGACCGCGGGATGTTACCGCAGGTGTTCCGACTCTGATACCGCTTGTAATAAAGGGCGACTGGGGATCATCCGGTATTGCGTTTTTATTTACTGTTATATATACCTCATCAAGACGTTTTTCAAGCTCCTTACCCGTTACGCCGACACTTCTGAGGTCAAGCAGGATAAGGTGGTTGTCCGTACCGCCCGAAACGAGATTGAGACCGTTATTTTTGAGGGACTCGGCAAGGGTAGCCGCGTTCTTTACGATCTTCTTCTGATATTCCTTGAATTCGGGCTTGAGCGCCTCTCCGAAGCATACTGCCTTCGAAGCAATAACATGCATGAGCGGACCGCCCTGTGTTCCGGGGAATATAGCCTTATCTATCTGCTTTGCGAGCTCCTCGCGGCAGAGGATCATACCGCCTCTGGGTCCGCGCAGTGTTTTGTGAGTGGTAGTCGTTACAACATCGGCGTATTCAACAGGGTTGGGATGCAGTCCTGCGGCAACAAGTCCGGCAATATGAGCCATATCCACCATAAAGTACGCGCCGACACTCTTTGCTATCTCCGAGATACGCTTGAAGTCGATTATCCTGGGGTAGGCAGAAGCACCGGCTACAATGAGCTTGGGCTTGCATTCCTTTGCCTGTGCCTCAAGCTTGTCATAGTCTATGCGGTGCGTCTCGCTGTCAACTCCGTAAGCTACGAAATTGTAGTTCTTACCCGACATATTTACAGGACTTCCGTGTGTAAGATGGCCGCCGTGTGCAAGGTTCATGCCGAGCACAGTATCGCCTGTTTCAAGAAGTGCAAAATACACAGCGAGGTTCGCCTGTGCACCGCTGTGAGGCTGTACGTTGGCATGCTCTGCACCGAATATTTTTTTTGCGCGCTCACGTGCGATATTTTCCGCAATGTCAACGCATTCGCATCCGCCGTAGTAACGCTTTGCGGGATATCCCTCGGCATACTTGTTCGTGAGAACGGTCGCCATTGTTGCCATTACCGCGGGAGAAACAACATTTTCCGAAGCGATAAGTTCAAGTCCTCTCTGCTGACGGGCAAACTCTTTTTTTACGGCGTCGCCGATCTCAGAGTCATGCTCGCATATAAAATCCATAATATCTCTTATCATTTTGTGTCCTGCCTTTCTAAAAACGCCGAAACGGCATTTTCGGATAAGAATTTTTGCTTTCCATCAAATTGTACCATATTTTTTTGCATTAATCAAGCCCCAAGCTGAATATTCAAACAATTATAACAAAAATCGCATCAAAAACATGCTTAATATTGCTTATTTCTCTTGAATTTTCATATAGTTTGTGGTATACTTAAAGGGTATGAATATTTCGGCAAGGCTTATGCCTTTCTGATTTTGTCTTATTTTTTGGAGGTAAAAATGGCAGAACTTAAGAAACTCGCAGGCTTTAAGGGCGTAGACGGCCCTGTTGTAACTATAGTTATGGACGGCGTGGGTATCGCTCCCGACGGTGTAGGCAACGCTGTTTCGAGCGCTTACACTCCCACACTTGATATGCTAAAGGAAAACTATCCGATGCTGAAGCTCAAGGCTCACGGCACAGCTGTAGGTCTTCCGTCGGACGATGACATGGGCAACTCCGAGGTCGGACACAATGCTCTCGGCGCAGGTCAGGTGTTCGCACAGGGCGCAAAGCTCGTTACACAGTCTATCGAATCAGGTAAGATATTCTCGTCCGACGCATGGAAAGCGATCGTTAACAATGTTGAAGAAAACGATGGTACGCTCCACTTCCTCGGACTTTTCTCGGACGGTAATGTTCACTCGCACATCGACCACCTCAAGGCGCTTATCGTAAAGGCTAAAGAAGAAAAGGTCAAGACCGTACGCGTTCACATCCTTATAGACGGACGTGACGTCGGCGAAACATCTGCGCTTGAATACATCAGACCTTTCGAAGAATTTCTCGCTTCGCAGAGAAGCGCAGACTTCGATATCATGATTGCATCCGGCGGCGGAAGAATGAAGATCACGATGGACAGATACGAGGCTGACTGGAGCATGGTCGAGCTCGGCTGGAAGACACACGTGCTCGGCGAGGGCAGGCAGTTTGCAAGCGCCGAAGAAGCAGTTGTTGCTTACAGAGAAGAATACAAGGTGATCGACCAGGATCTCCCTCCCTTCGTTATTGCAAAAGACGGCAAGCCGGTCGGTACGGTAAACGACGGCGACAGCGTTGTATTCTACAACTTCCGCGGCGACCGTTCGATCGAGATCTCCAAGGCGTTTGAAGATATCAAATTTGACAAATTCGACCGCGTACGTTTCCCCAAGGTAGTATACGCAGGTATGCTTGAATACGACGGCGACCTCCATATTCCGAGCCGCTACCTCGTTTCTCCTCCCGAGATCACAAACACAATGGGCGAATATCTCGCAGACATGAAGATAGCACAGCTCGCTATCTCAGAAACACAGAAATACGGTCACGTCACCTACTTCTGGAACGGAAACAAATCGGGTAAATTCAGCGAAGAATACGAGACCTACATCGAAGTCCCCTCCGACGTTATCCCGTTTGAGCAGAGACCGTGGATGAAGAGTGCCGAGATCACCGACAAGCTCATTGAGTGCCTTGAATCGGGCAAGTACAAGTATCTGCGCGTAAACTTCCCGAACGGCGACATGGTGGGACACACAGGCAACCTGCTCGCAACAAGGATCGGCGTTGAATCAGTAGACCTTGAGCTTAAGAGACTTCTTGAGGTTATCGACAAGCTCCACGGTGTTGCTCTCATCACAGCAGACCACGGTAATGCAGACGAAATGTTTGAGGTCGATAAAAAGACCGGGGCGCCCAAGGCGGACAAGGCAGGCAACTTCAAGGCAAAAACAAGCCACACGCTCAATCCCGTACCCTGTTATATCTACGACAACTACTACAAGGACGGCTACACCGTCAAGGCGGATGCAGGCGAGTTCGGGCTTTCGAATGTTGCAGCTACGGTAGTAAATCTTCTCGGTTATGAAGCTCCCGATATGTGGGACGCCTCGATGATCGAAGCAAAGTAATATGACGCCAAAACGGCTTCCGACGATCACGTCGGAAGCTGTTTTTATATGTATTTAGGTTATATCTCACGGTACACGGCGTTGAGCAAAAGCTTGAAGGTTCCGTCTTTGTCATTTTCTTTTCATATGTTTTGGCAATATATTCTTCAACAATATTTTTCACTTGATACACCTTATACGCCGCATAATAATTCTTTACCGATCTTGTCAATATAAGCATATAGAGAACACCCTCTGCTCTTAATGCAGAGGGTGTATGTGTGCGATAGGATGTGCAAATGTAAAATGAAAATTGATCAAAGTGACTTGCACATGGTTTAACAACGATTAGCATCTAATAAAAGCTATATGTTCATAGATAATATTTGAAAATATTTATTTAGGTATATTTGAAACCCAGTGCAGACATAGATTATATAAATCTGTATCACTTGCAGTATTATCGAAAATATTAGACGCCTGTACTTTTGTCATATGAACAGGCTCAAATTCCATTTTGAAAGGTGGAGTGAATTTCGCATCTTCAAATCCTGTAAGCAACGGAGTATTAGCAAATGAATCCTTTTCGATATCAGTATGATATCCCCACTTTATTTTATCACTAAATTTTACAAATACGTTACCTAAATACATACCAATGTCTCGTATAATATATTCGGTCTGCAATGAAAATTGAGTTGATGACTCATCAATAATTTCATTAATGAAAGGATTAGATTGTTTGTTCAAAAACCTTTTTATCATATTTAATTTAGCTGTCGGAGTTTTTTCGATTTTTGCAACAATCAAAAACCAGTGCCAAAGAGGGATCAGAGAATCAAAGGACCCGTCCAAAACACATTTACTAACTTCTGAAAGATAACTAATTCTAGCAGGTAAACATTGTAAATACCATTCAAAATATTCTTTTGCTTCTAATTTGTCTAATTCAGAAACATGTTTTTTTAGAGGGGGAATCAGAATATCGTACGAGATATTGCTTTTGTTCCAGTACATGATATTACTCCTTTTAGTGATAAATAATTTTAGGATTATTACGATTTCCATTACTCGCTTTTATATCCTTATATACGGGTACTACGCCAAACGGAGAAGAGCTCTTAGTCGATGAAGAACAACCACTCAATACGCCAGTAACCAAAACAAGACCAGCTATTGCTACAAAAGCGGATATACATCCAAACAAATCGACTCTGCTCGAAGGATTGTTCAAACAATACACGTACAGATTATAGCCAAGAATTGATCGTCTATCAAATATATTGTCTGCGTTGATGAACCTACCCACAGCCGGATCATAGTATCTGCTCTTGAGGTAGTAGAGGTTGGTTTCCGTATCGTAGTAATAACCTCTGTACCTGAACGGATTGAGCGTGCCGATGCCATCGGTATCGAGCGTTATCGTGCAATTACCCCATGCATCGTATACATAGGATGCGTACTTAGTTCCGTCCTCATGGTAGATATCGGTGATATCTACCTGCCGATTCTTCTTGTAGAAGTAATCGACCTCGCCTATACGGAAGCTGTAAAGTCCGTCAAGATCATTATACTATAACTCACAACTCTTGTCAATAAGAACCCCCGCGGTCGAAAGACCGCGGGGAAAACGAGAGTTCCCAATACACAAAAGATTGAGACAATATGTTAAGAATCAATCAAAGCCGTATGGCCAATATAATTCATTTATTTTGTATTTATCTATACAAAATCCTTCGGGATAATTTGACAAAGTACATTTCGGAGACTGAATTAAAGCTTCAATTCCTTTTTGTGCATCATCTTTTGATAAATACACACCTAAAGATGTAACAATATCACAATCAAAGCGCTCATTGTAATACTCATGTTGCAAAAAATATATATTTTTGACTCGATTTGTTCTACAATGATAAGCAAAGATCTTAAACCCATTTGGATATCGATTGAACCCCATTAATTGCTTGTACCGATCTATCGCTCGCTTAACAGCAACTTTTGATCTAAAAAAGCCAAGGGCTTTTGTACTGTACAACCAATTATTTCTAGATAAAGGTTCAACTTTTCTCTTGTGTACTAAATAATATAGTAGCATTTTAATAATAACCTAATAGTCCGTTTATACGTTAAATATTTTACCATGGTTAGCCAAATACTCCAGATATCATCGTTCTTTTTATATTGCATAACCCCCCTTATTTGACAAAAGTTTTATCCCATTTTCGTCGTATAGCCGCAAATTCTCGTTTCCAATACTGTTTAGGTATTTTCATTTGATTTTCTACAATATCAGGTGGTAAATCGTGTAGACAATCAGCCAATTCAATCGTAAATTGCGTATTATTCGAAACAATGGATTCCTTTAACTTTTCCGTAGCTTCTATCAAAACTTTATAAGCAAGCTCATCTTTTAGCAACGAAGGAAAGTATGTGTATACATTGTTTGTATACACAAATTCAAATCTTTCTCTATCAAGAAACGGGATTTCTGAAAGAACCGTTCTAAATTGATTATGACTTATAGTATTGTCTTTGCAACGCAAAACTTCCAATACTTTTTCAAGTATGATAATGTTTAATTCATATTGTGGAAAATACCGTATCAACTTGTACACAGCTGACAAGTCATATAAATCATAAACACTTAACACTATTTCCCTCCTTAATTGAAGACCACTATTGTGTCCACTGCAATATTCAATTCTTTGGCAATAGTAACCCTATGATTGCCATTATATACTGTTCCATCGCTGTAAACTTCGATAATACCGTACATTCCTTCGTTTAATATTTTGTTTCTGGCAGCTTTAAGTTTATCGGGATGAATAGTCGAGTTTATTATAAGTGTATAAGGATCAACACCTATTTGGGTTGAATTTACTTTTTGGCCTTTCACAAATGGTGACCCCACAGGAGCAACATTGACGGGTCTAGTATATGTATATGCATATGCAACTCCACCAGATACTATAGCTCCTCCGGCAGTAGACACAACCGTTCCCCAATCACCATGATCAGAAAATTCTTGTATAGAATCGGAATCATATTCAGCATACATTGCAGCGGCACCATAAACTGTCGCAGACCCTAAAAAAGCACTTGCTGCAACTGTAGAAGCAGCGGTCGAGGCTGACATTCCTCCTCCAACTGCCGAAACCGCAGCCGCTCCGGCCACAACACCTCCTGCGGTTACCACAACCGCTACGGCACATGCTGCAACAATAGCAGCACCAATAGCCCAGTGATACCATGCGTTACCAAACAATTCAATCCTATCAACAGGATCGTTAGCACAATAAGTATAGAGGTTATAGCCGATAATACAGCGTTTGTCAATAACTTCATCCGCATTGATGAACCTACCCGTCGTCGGATCATAGTATCTGCTCTTGAGGTAGTAGAGACCTGTCTCGCTGTCGTAGTAATAACCTCTGTACCTGAACGGATTCAGTGTACCGATGCCGGCGGTGTCAAGCGTTATCGTGCAATTACCCCATGCGTCGTATACGTAGGACGCATACTTAGTTCCGTCCTCATGGTAGATATCGGTAATATCTCCCTGCAGATTCTTCTTGTAGAAGTAATCGACCTCGCCTATTCGGAAGCCGTACAGTCCGTCAAAATTATTATACTATAACTCACAACTCCTGTCAATCATAACCACCAGTAAACTGGTGGTTTGCACAGCCCCTATAAGGGGCTAATACAGGCTTCATCCCTGAAAGGGACCACTGAAGTTTGACAACGCATTACACTCACAGGCAGCCGCTCACGTG
>JAFUMW010000019.1 GCA_017482465.1 Clostridia bacterium | reverse complement strand
GTCATCCCGACAAAATATGTGACAGGGTTTCGGACGCTGTGCTTGACGCTATACTGGAACAGGACCCTATGAGCCGTGTAGCCTGCGAGACCTGCACAACTACCGGTATAATCATGATACTCGGCGAGATAACAACAAACGCGGTCGTTGATTATCAGAAGATCATACGTGAAACCGTACGCGAGATCGGATATGACAGAGCTAAGTATGACTTTGACTGCGACACCTGTGCTGTTATCAATTCAATACATACTCAGTCTCCCGATATCGCACTCGGCGTTGATAGATCGCTTGAAGCAAAGACCGGCGAGGATGACGACGGGTATAATATCGGCGCAGGCGACCAGGGACTTATGTTTGGCTATGCTTGCAACGAGACCCCTGAGCTTATGCCGCTCCCAATTTCGCTTGCACATAAGCTTGCAAAACAGCTTACCGATGTACGCAAGAACGGAAAGCTTTCATATCTGCGTCCCGACGGCAAGACACAGGTTACTGTTGAGTATGAGGATGATAAGCCTGTAAGAGTAGATACGGTCGTTGTTTCCTCACAGCATGATGACGCTGTTACACTTGAGCAGATCAGAGCGGATATCATCGAAAATGTGATAAAGCCGATCATTCCCGCCGATCTTATCGACAAAGATACAAAGATCTTCGTAAATCCGACCGGACGATTTGTTATCGGCGGTCCTAACGGCGACAGCGGTCTCACGGGACGTAAGATAATCGTAGACACATACGGCGGATACTCTCGACATGGCGGCGGAGCTTTCTCGGGAAAGGACCCGACAAAGGTAGACAGAAGCGCATCATATGCGGCACGCTATATAGCTAAAAATATTGTTGCGGCAGGACTTGCGGATAAATGTGAGGTTCAGATCGCTTATGCTATCGGTGTTGCAATGCCTGTTTCGGTGCTTGTTGACACATTCGGAACGAGTAAGATAGAGGAAGAGAAGATATCAAAGGCGGTAAGCGAGCTTGTTGATCTCAGACCGGCTGCTATCATCGAAAAATTCGATCTAAGACGCCCGATCTACAAAAAACTCGCGGCGTACGGACATATGGGACGCGATGAGTCTGATATCCTCTGGGAAAAGACAGACCTTGCAGATACCCTTGCAAAGCTTAAATAATTAAACAATAACGGTATCTTTGGCATAGACTGACACTGAGGTGAGTTTATATGACATTCGGTACCGTTATTGAAATAATTGTAGCGATATTTACTGTTTTCGGACTTTATCACACATCAAAAATGATAGCGTTTTTGCTGGCTTACGACAAAAATATACGCGGTGCTGTCAGTATCGCTGTTGAGCTTGACGAAAACGATGATGAAGAGACGAAGGAATTAAAGTATATGTGTGCAAGACAGGCGTCTTTTGATCTTTTTGGACACGGAGAATATATAATTATAGAAAACGATAAGGAATAAAAATGGCAGGATCCGAAAAAGAAAAGGAACTTATTGAGATAACGGGTACTGTAGAGCAGATAGTTTATAAAAACAGCGAGAACGCGTACACGGTGATAGATATATTTGATGAGCGCGGCGAGCTTTTAACAGCAGTCGGTGTAATGCCGTATGTTAACGAAGGTGACACGGTCATGCTTGCCGGTAAATGGAAAAATCATCAGACCTTTGGAAAGCAGTTTGAGGTTGAATACTTTGACAGAGCTTTGCCAAGCGATGAAACCGATATTTTGCGGTATCTTGCGAGCAGTGCCGTTAAAGGTATAGGCCCTAAAATGGCACAGAAGATCGTCGGAAGATACGGCAGTGAAAGCTTTGATATTATCGAAAACCATCCCGAGTGGCTTGCTGACATACCCGGAATAAGTCTTAAAAAGGCACAGGAGATATCCGAAAATTTCAAACAACAGTTCGGTGTCCGCAATATAATGTTGCTTGCGAAAGGTGAGCTTTCGGCGGCAATGTCTCTTAAGATATTTAAGCATTTCAAAAGCGGCGCATCCGATATAATACGCGAAAATCCTTACATACTTTGTGAGCAGATAAGCGGGATCGGATTTGAAAAATGTGATACCCTGGCACATCTGCTCGGCGTCAGCAATGACAGCATATACCGAATAAAAAGCGGGATCATATATCTGCTTAACTACAACGCAGACAGAAACGGTCATACCTTTTTGCCACGGGAAAAGCTTGTCCAAAGCGCAACAGCTTTGCTTGGTGTAAATGCAGATCAAGTATCTCAGGCGCTTGAGGAGCTTGTATACGAAAAAAAGGCGGTAGCCGTAAATATTGAAGACATGCTCGCTGTTTACAACTCCCGTTATTACAACGCGGAAAAATACTGCGCCGAAAAGCTGATACTGCTTGATAGAGTATGTGCAGGCTTTGACAGCTATGATAAAAGAATGTTTATAGACCGTATCGAGCTTGAAAACGGCATGACTTACGCCGCGCTTCAGCGTAAAGCAATCGAAGATGCAATAGAAAACGGCGTAATGATATTAACAGGCGGACCGGGTACAGGTAAGACAACAGTCATAAGGGCGCTTATACGCATTTTTGAAAATATGGGTATGTCTGTCTCGCTTGCCGCTCCTACTGGACGCGCGGCTAAGCGAATGTCCGATTCAACAGGCAGTGAGGCAAAGACGATACACCGTTTGCTTGAAATGGAGCACAGAGACGATGATGAGTTGAGCTTCAGACGCAACGAAAACGATCAGCTTGACTCTGATGTCGTTATAATAGATGAAGCATCAATGCTCGGTATATCACTTCTCGAATCGCTGTTAAAGGCTATAAAACCGGGCGCAAGACTTTTGCTTATCGGTGACTCCAGCCAGCTTCCGTCGGTAGGGGCCGGAAATGTTCTTGCCGATCTTATCTCAAGCGAAAGATTTTGCACGGTTTGCCTTACTGAGATATTCAGACAGGCAGAGCAGAGCCTCATTGTTACAAATGCTCACGCGATAAATAAAGGAGAGTATCCTGACTTGACTGCGCGTGACCGCGATTTCTTTTTCATGGCGAGGCAAAGTGATGCCCATACAGCGGATACCGTCGCACAGTTGTATGCAGAAAGATTGCCCAAAACCTACGGTGCAAAGGCGGCGCAGGGAATACAGGTCGTTTCTCCCACACGCAACGGTATTTCAGGAACGGAGAATCTTAATAAGCTGCTGCAAGAGCGCATCAATCCTCCGCACCCCGCAAAAAACGAGCGCAAATCACACGGTGTAATATTCCGTGAGGGCGATCGGGTGATGCAGATCAAAAATAACTACGAGATAGAGTGGGAGAAGGATGAGAAATCCGGGCTTGGAATATTCAACGGTGATATCGGTGTTATCGAAAGCATAAATACTATCGATGAAACCATGATTATCAATTTTGATAACCGAATAACCGTTTATGATTTTTCCATGCTTGATGAGCTTGAGCATTCATACGCGATAACCGTGCATAAAAGCCAGGGAAGCGAGTATCC
>JAFUMW010000129.1 GCA_017482465.1 Clostridia bacterium | reverse complement strand
GTCACAGCGATATCGGCAATAATGACCTTTCAGCATACGCTGGCAAGCGCCGCCGATACGCTCGGCGCGCGTGCAGTGCGTTTTGCCGCGTCGAGCTTTATACCGATAGTCGGCTCGGCGGTCAGCGAGGCTGTGCGTACCGTATCGGGAAGCATATCATATATCCGCTCGGCGGCGGGCGGGATATGTATCGTCGTGATAATCATAATAACGCTTCCGACCTTTGTGTCTCTTATGCTGACGCGTATCAATCTTGCTCTGTCCGCGTCGCTTGCGGACATGCTTGGCTGTGAGCGGGAGACAAAGATGTTAAAGGAAGCGTCCTCTCTTATAAATTTTCTGATCGCATTCGTGTCGTTGTCGGCTGTGATGTTTATCTACTTACTTACTCTGCTCGTACGCTGTGCTTCGTCATACGGCGGGTGAGAGCTTCCGACGATCTTTCAAACGAACGTAAAAATTCATAAAATCCCCGCAGACCCGCGAGGTTTCCCTTACGCACGCTTTTGTGTACCAAAAAGGGTGTCCCCCGGAAGGGCAACAAACAAAAACAAGTACCAACAAACTCACCCCAACATAAACAAAAATGAAAAACAATATCATTTCAACAATAATCACAGCGGCTGTGATCGAATTTGCGAGCGGATTCCTGCCGCTGAAAAATAACAGCCCTTTGCTTAAATATGTGCGCTATATCATATCGCTTGTGATAGCACTGACTGTAATCGCCCCTGTCACCGGTCTTTTTAACTCCGATAATACCGATATCTTTTCATATTTTAATAATATGCCGAAGGAAGAAGCGCAGATAAGCACATATCCGTACCTGTATATCACCGAGAACGCGGTTTTCCAAGCCGATGAAAACGGCAATGTTACCTCGGAAACAAATGTGTTCTGTGACCTTTACGTCCGCGAATGTGCGCTGAATATCGCCGATAAGGCAAGAAATGCTCTTACCGATAAGTTTGCTCTTGAGCCTGCAGATATCACCGTCGGTATCGCACTCGATCTTACCGATACCGCGAATATAGACATTATATGTGTGCGTGTACACGGTGCTTACGGATACCTTGCAAGCGATATCAGAGATTACCTCGCTTCCGAGCTCGGATGCGTCGTTTACACAGAATAAGTATAAGGAGGGAAGACGTGTGACATTTTCATTAAAGGAAATATTCGGTAAGCTCGCACGCGTGAAAAATATCGGACTTATATCGGCAATATTGGTGCTGGGAATACTGATGTGTACGCTTGACAGCCTCCCCGCTCACGATACCGGCGGCGGTGTCGAGCGTGATATTGCAAAGCTTTGCAGTCAGGTGATCGGAGAAAAGCCGTATGTGTCTGTCAACACCGATGGCTCGGGTTCTATTGTGGGGATAGCTGTAGTCTTTGACGGTGCGGAGCAGCCTGATGTGAAGCTTAAGATCACCGAAATGCTCTCAACGCTTTACGACATACCTTCCTCTCGTGTTTATGTTACCTCATAGCAGTCATATATCAAAACGCAAGTGAATATAATCAAAATGTAGATATTTTATAAGGAGAAAGCCATATGGAAAACATGAACGAAAAATTTGACGAAAAGCTTACAGACGTAATGCCCGAAAACGAAAACCTGCCGTCAGAACCGATAAAATCGCCGCCCTTATACAAACGCGCGGCGCGTAAGGTCAAAAGCGCTGTAGTCGCTGTCGGTACGCGTACTATAGTCGTTGTGTGTTCGGTGCTTCTGATCGGACTCGCGGTGATACTTAACTATGTGCTTGCGGACACGGGCGATGTGATCGACAGCCTTGAGCCTGTGGGCGAAATGGAGAACGGCGACAGTGAGCTCAGCGTTCCCGATACATACTTCGCCTCATCAATGCTCAGCCGTGAGCAGGCGCGCGACGAGGCTATCGAGGTATTAAAGACTGTGGTAAACAACGAAGCGGCGCTTGAGGACGCAAAGGAAGCGGCACTGACCGATATCGCGCGTATCGCGGGCGAGATCGAGTGTGAGGCGAACATCGAAACGCTGATAAAGAGCAAGGGCTTTGAGGATTGCATCGCGGTCGTGACCGGCTCGAACGCGAACATTATCGTCAAGTCCGACGGACTTATGGAAAACGAGCTTTCGCAGATCAAGGAGATCGTTTACGAGCAGGCGGGTATTGACCCGGTAAACATCAAAATTGTTGAGAAAAACTAAAAAAACGGCACACCGAAAGGTGTGCCGTTTTGCTGTTGTAAATTACTCTCGTGAGTAGATCTTACTCCGTCGGAGTGAGGGGAAGTGTTTCGTAACCTGCCCACTGAGCGTTGTAACGCGAGAGCACCACTGCGTCGGACGAGCTTACGCCCTCAACGCCGTCAACATCAGCGTTAGCCATGTTGATATCGCTTTCGCTGTAACCTGTCCACTGAGCGTTGTAGCGCGAAAGTGCTACGCTGTCTGCGGGCTCTACCTTGCCGTTTCCGTCAACGTCACCGTAGAGGATATCGGTCTCTTCCTCTTCGGAAGCTATCTTGGAAACGAGAAGTCTTGTGAGCTTAACGTTGGAGTTTGTTCCGCCGGTGTTGTCTGTACCGCCATACGAGAAGGTGATGGTGTGTTCCGTATCTTCAAGTACGCCTGTCTTAAACATCTTGTTGAACGGATGGTTGGTATCGGTTATCTTGAGCGATGTTGTTTCGCCGCCGTCGATAGACCAGTTGAAGTAGTATCCGCCGCCGTTGAATTCAACGTAGAACGCGATGCCTGTACCCTTGAAGGTGTATGTGATGCTGTTTTCAGCAGCACTGGGGTATACGTAACCATCAGTATCGAGGTTGCTGTATACTCTGTTAGAGCTGTAGGTCCAGCCTGTCATAGTGTCGAAGGTGTCTTCGGTTACCTCAACGTATACGGGAACGAATGTCTCGTTTCTTGAATCAACGTAGGTTTCGGGAACGGTGTGCTTTGTGAGTGCTGTGGGGTTGTAGCCTGCTTCAAACAGCTCTGCAAAGAGGTACTGCTTGATAGCGTCGCCGTAGATAGCATAACCCTTGTCTCCGGGGTGTACGCTGTCCGAAACGTATTCGCTCCACGTTGCACCCGTAGCAACGATGTGATTGTTCATTGCACGGCCAACGTCGATGCTCGATACGCCGTAGTGAGCCGCAACTGCATCCTGAAGCTTTGCGATCGGGCTTGTGTCTGTCTGATGGAGAAGTCCCTGGTCTGTAACGAAGAGCGATATGATCTCGGTTTCAGGAGACTTTTCTCTGATCTGACGGAGGATCGATTCGTAATAAAGCTGAACCGTGCCGTCGGAGTAGTGTCCGCTGTACGAGTCGTTTACTGCAAATTCAACGAATACAAGGTCGGGATCGTGAGCAAGAACGTCAGCGTCTGTTCTGAACGCGCCGAGCATCGAGCCCGAGCCGCCCATTGCCGAGTTAACGTTGTTGATTGTAGCGTCGGGGAACATTTCTGTAAGCCATGTTCCGATAAGAGCTCTCCAGCATGTGTTGCCCGAGGATGCGCCTGCACCTGCGGTTACAGAGCCGCCGAGGTAAACGACATTGAGTTCCTTGTCGTTGTTGAGTCTGTAAACAAGGTTTTCAAGGTTGTCGCGGTCAATGATATAATCGCTGTAATCCTTTTCGGGCTCGGTTATGTTTACAACGCAAGAGGCGGAGTACTTACCGTCGTGTGTTGAAACATTGATAGTAACCTGACCTGCCATAAGGGCAACTATCTTACCGTCTTCGGTCACGCGTGCAACGTATTCGTTCTGGCTTTCATAAACGAGCTTTGCGTACGCGCTGGTAGGTTCAAGCTCAACGTCAAGTTTTGTGACAGTACCCTTTGTAACAGTAACATTTTCGGGAACTGTGATGCCGCGAAGCTCGGTATCGTATACGAATGAATTCATGGTGTCCTCATCTGTGAAAAACGCGATGTACTGTACTTCAAAGGTGTCGCCTGTGGTGGTTGTTTTACCGCCCTGACCGCCCCAAAGCTTCATTCTGAGGTAGGTGTAGATACCGTCATCGGAAACATTGTTCCATGAGTAGGGAGAGCCAACATCCTGACCGCCGGTAAATTTTGTGGAGTCGAAGTACATTGTTGTGAATGTATCGTTTACATAAGAAGGTCTGATACCCCAGAGACGTACACCTTTTGTTGTCGATGTATCTCCGCTCGGATGGAACTTGTTGATACCTACATTGAGGTCGATCGTCGTGATGTTTGTGATGTGAGCTCTGTAAGCGATCTGTACGTAAGGATATTCCTTTGCAAGAACGTTTGCGGAGGATACGCTGTAATCTATACCAACGCCGTCGCCGCTGCTGCCGCCGGATGTGATCTCGGTCTTGAGAAGTCTCATTGCGAGCTCGTCATTG
>JAFUMW010000128.1 GCA_017482465.1 Clostridia bacterium | reverse complement strand
TGCAAAGGAAGAGGCTGATGATGCTAAGTATCAGAAGGCACTCAAGAGACTTAAGCTTGAAGCTCGCAGAAACGGCCAGGATCCCAATGCTGTAACTCTTAACAAGGAAGAATATCTTGCTTCCGAGGAGAAACCGGCAGAAGAGGTTACCGGATATGTAAGAACCAAGTATACTACCGACGAGGGTAAGATCGCGGTCGTTACATATTCCAACGGCGTTAAGTTCGTGCTCAACTTTAACAGTTTTGATGTAACAGTCGAATACGACGGTGTACAGTACACAGTCGAAAGCCTCGGCTTCATCAAGATAAAGTAAGAAAGGAGATGTATTTAAGTGAATAAACAGGCAAATCTTTATGATGATATCTACGACAAGAAAAACATCGGAAAAAAGAAAAGCCGCGGTGCATCTCTTGACAAACGCAAGGCACGTGCAGGTTACGTATTCGTTCTTCCGTTTATTATCAGCTTTATCATAATTTATCTTCCGATAATCATTGACTCTATTACATACAGCTTCAATGAGATCAAGATAATCCCCGGCGGCGGATATTACCTCGAATTCGTCGGACTCCAGAACTATCAAGAGGCATTCTTCGAGGATCCGCATTTCGTTCAGACACTTACCTCGGGTATCCAACAGCTCATCTTTGATATACCCGCAATCGTTATCTTCTCGCTCTTCATGGCAGTTCTTCTTAATCAGAAGATGATAGGACGTGCCGCTTTCCGTGCGATCTTCTTCATCCCGGTTATTCTTTCGACCGGTATCGTAGAAAGCATCGACTCACAGAACAACGCGTTCATGAACTACATGAACAGTGAAGACGCGATCGAAACGGGCGCATCTACAGGCGGTGTAACGCAGATCATTTCGGCAGTTGATTTTGAAAATCTGTTCGAAAATATGAAGGTCGGTACAGAGCTTGTTGACTATGTTATAAATCTTATAAACAACATTTATAACATCATCAACCGTTCAGGTGTACAGATGCTTATATTCCTTGCCGGACTTCAGTCCATCTCTCCGGCTATTTACGAGTCCTGTGAGATCGACGGTGCGTCGGCTTGGGAAACCTTCTGGAAGATAACACTTCCTATGGTAAGCCCGATGATCCTTGTTAATACGGTTTATACGGTTATCGACTCGTTTACTTCGGAATCAAACAGCGTAATGACGTATATACAGAGCGTATACACACAGAACGATGTTTTGTCCGGCGCGATGTCATGGGTATACTTCTTACTCGTAATACTCATCATCGGTATCGTAGCGGGCGTACTCGGTACATTCGTATTCTATCAAAAACGTGATTAAAGGAGGGGAGAAACAATGAATGCTCAACAGGCACCTAAGGTGACAAAAGAAACCAAAAACAAGATCAGAGTAGACTTTGAAAGAACCCCTCTGCTTCAGAGAATCAAAGCGAAGTATCTTTCGCTGAACTTCTTGACAAATGTAGTATGGGCTGTATTCAGATTCGTACTTCTTATCGGTATCGCTTACGTAATACTTTATCCGTTCTTCTCGAAGATATCCGGCTCGTTTATGAGTATGGATGACTTTGTAGATGTTACGGTAAAGCTTATTCCTAAGTATCCCACGCTTGACACATATGCACAGATCATAACAAAGAACGGATATTTCTCGGCGCTGTTTAATACGCTTATACTTTCCGTACTTTGCGGTCTCGTTCAGACCTTTATCTGCTGTATTATCGGTTACGGTCTTGCAAAGTTTAAGTTTAAGGGCTCAAAGCTGATCTTTGCGCTTGTTATCCTTACGATGGTCGTACCGCATAAGACATTGCAGCTGTCAATGTTCATGCACTTCAAGTATTTCGATATCCTCGGAATATTCAATTTCCTTGGCGGCGGAGTTTTCGAAGGCTTCAAGATCCTCAATTTCTCGTCGATCAACCTTCTTAACTCTTATTGGCCTCTCGCACTTCTTTCACTCGGCGGTCTTGCGTTCAAGAACGGTCTTTACATCTTCATGATGCGTCAGTTCTTCCGCGGCGTACCGGATGAGCTTGAAGAGTCCGCATACATCGACGGAAGCGGTGTGTTCAGAACATTTATTCAGATCATCCTTCCTCTGTCGATCCCGATGATGATAACGATATTCCTGTTCTCATTCTCGTGGCAGTGGACAGATAACTTCTATTCGACAGTATTCTTCACCGGTACAGGCATTAAGCTTCTCCCGAGTATCGTTAAGATCCCGAAGGGACTTGACACAGTATACGCAGGTCAGCAGCTTTATGAATCGGCGATCAGAAATACTTGCGGTTTGCTTATCATAGCTCCGCTCGTAGTTGTATACCTCTTCTGCCAGAGATACCTCATCCAGGGTATTGAGCGCTCGGGTATCGTCGGATAATAAGATTGAAAAAAGACTATGTGCTCAAATCGAGTACATAGTCTTTTTTTCATTTGATCCTGACCAAGATTACACTGTTTTCGTTATAAACGTACATTTCGAGAAAATAGCATATGTAAATATTGACAATATAAGTGTTCCATATTATAATTATTTTGAAAGTTGAAACGATAATAATGAAATAAGGAGAAAAATATGAAAACAGTTAAGGACAAGTATCTGGTAGTAGGCGCGGACTTTGCAGGTTATCCTCTTAAAGAGGCGGTAGTCGCACATCTCAAGGAAAAGGGCTGGAAGATAACCGACCTCGGCGTAACGGCAGATTCTGATCCCGATGACACCGAAAATATGTTCCATAGAGTAGGACTCAGAGTGGGCGCGCAGATATCCGAAGGAAACTTTGAGCGTGCGCTTCTGTTCTGCGGTACGGGTATGGGGATCCATATAGCGGCAAGCAAGTGCCCGCACGTTCACGCAGGCGTTGTTGAAAGCGTACCCGCGGCACTCAGAGCAATCACGGGTAACGGCGTAAACGTGCTTGCTATGGGTGCGTTCTACGTTGCTCCTGCAATGGGTTGCGATATCGCAGATGCGTATCTTAACGCAGAGCTCGGCTCGGGCTATGAGTGGTGGCATAACTTCTATGAGTTCCATAAGCTTGCTATAGATGAGCTTGAAGCGTTCGATTACGAAAGCTATAAGGCAAACGGTTTCCAGGCAGAGCACCTCGGCGATTATCCACTCAAGCTTGAAAAGAAAGCTGACTGAAGTAAATATATGTGATAACAGAAAAGACTATGTACTTAGCTTTGAGAACATAGTCTTTTCTGTATTTATTACCTTTGCGGCCTGCAGTTATTGCTTGATTATCGTTGCGCCAAGCTTTTGTGTACGGGCTTGTGAGCATTTTTAGTTTATATGGTTTTGTTCCCTGTAAATGTTATAAAGAAAATTCACCATATATACTGTAAACTAATGTTTATATTTTAAATTGTAAGACAGGAGATATATTTGCAAAGCCGTCCAATATACCGCATATGTAATGCTTAACTGATCTATGACTAAGAAGATAAGTGAAGAATGGTTTACTAATATCGGTTGCAATGAATCTGGTTTTGTGATATAATATGTTAACATTATATTTGTGAGTTACTTACTCGTGCCAGTGGTTTCCGGGAAGATAGCACGTGGTTGCCCGAGTTTTATAACGGCACATATCAATATTTAAGGAGTCTGGGAATCGAGAAAATATGAGAATTACCGAAGTAGTAGCCGCCCTAATATGGCAGGGTGATAAATTCATGATTTGTCAACGCCCGGCGTACAAAGCAAGAGGTCTCCTTTGGGAGCTTGTTGGCGGCAAGGTCGAACCGGGCGAAACAAAAGAACTGGCACTTATACGAGAGTGCAAGGAAGAACTTGATGTTCTTCTTTCTGTTGGTGACGTGTTTATGGATGTCGTTCATGAGTATCACGACTTGACTGTGCATCTGACTCTGTTCAACGCAACCATCGCTGAGGGAGAACCGCAGAAGCTGGAGCATAATGATATCCGATGGATTACGCCAAACGACATTCCGGACTATGAGTTCTGCCGGGCAGACGAAGAAATTTTGAGGAAAATTATCGAGGTGCATTTATGATTATCGAGCTTGCACAAAGCAAAGACAAGCAGAAGATCGCAAAACTTGACAGCCACATTCCATCATCACTCTTGGGAGAGTGTATTTGGAACGGTCAGATCTACGTTCTCAAAGATGATTCTATTAAAAACGGTGGACAAAATCATTGTTTGAAGGATCCTGTTGTCGGTGTGCTGCGGTACAGCCTCTTTTGGCAAAGCATACCGTTCATTGATCTTTTGTATATTGATGGAGTGTATCGCAAACGCGGCTTCGGCACGGCGATGATGCACGAATGGGAAAATGCTATGGCGATCCGCGGATATGAATACGTGATGACTAGCACACAGGCTGATGAGGATGCTTGGAAGTTTTATGAAAAGCTTGGATATCGAAAAGTGGGTGGCTTCTTTCCGCCCGAGCAAGAAGCAGAAGAATGGATATATCAAAAACGATTGCAAAAATGAACACAAATAAATTCAAATTATTCCTTGAAAACGCTTATCTTCTGTCGAACAAGCTTGGCATTGTTCCTTTGCTGTACGGCTCGCTTGGCTTGGAGTATCTGACGGACGAGGATCTTGGCGTGGATGATATCGACATTCTTGTTCCGCGTGTGTTCATCACCAAGCGTTGGCAGGAGTTCAAGGCGGTTTTGGAAGCACAGGGATATGTTCTTACCGATGAGCATGAGCACACCTTTATGCGTGATGGTGAGGCATGTTCTTATGCCGATATCGAGGATCTTGAATCCTTTGCAGGCATCCACACAGAAGATATTGAGGTGCATGAAGCGGAAGGCGTTCCTTTTCTTCTGTTGTCACTCGTGCAGTATCTTGCCGTGTATAAAAAATCAAGTAATGACGGCTATCGTGTGAATGTACGGCAGAAAAAAGATGCCGAAAAAATAAAATTTATTGAAAGTAAACTGTATTGATAGGGTAAAAGAGCTAATGCACGATCCCATCTTTCTTGCAGATGTGTTTTACCGCTTGCATTTGATTGAAGCATACGGTACAGGTATGCCTAAAATCATGGAGGCTTACAAAGAATACGGAATTGAGCCCCATATAGAAATATCCGATAACGCATTTAAAATTACGTTACCTAATACAAATGTGACTGTTAAGGAAACAAAGGTTGAGTTTACCGAAAATGAGCAAGGCGTGCTATCTGTACTCAAAGAAGGTATTAAATCTCGCCCGGAAATTCAAAAAGCTCTGGGCTTATCACAAACAACTGCAATAGTTAATATTGCATCCTTAATTGATAAGGGCTTGATCGTAAAAGTAGAAAACGGAAATAAAACAAAGTATAAAATTGTGTAAAGATTATTCGAGGGAACTATGGGAAGATATGTATCATCAGCAGGTATAATGTACTTTTATTTGAGAGGCGTTTTAGGAGAAAACAATCAAATAAGTATATATGTCCAGGATACGTACAAATGTTTGCCTGATGCTTTTTACAAAAATGTATCATTCGTTTCGTCAGAAGAGGATGACGGTGAGAATGTGGTTCATGTTTTTGGTGTAATTGGAGTATCAGACAAAATAAATACAATTTCGGAAATTATAAAGGCCGGTATTCAAAGCAACTACCAACGAATTATTAATGGAAAAAGTATATCAAAAACCAATTCAAAACTTGACAAGACAGGGAACGTGTATTATAAGCTAATACAAGAATTCGTTTGTGAGGCTTCCAATCATTTCCCGTATGAGTATAACAAAAAAGACGAAGAATGGAGCTTGAATTGCGTTTGGAGCAGTAATGCTGCTGAAAACATTGCGCATTCACTTGCGAGTAGCACAATTGATATTTGGCTCGAAGAAGAAATTCCGGTTGTTGCGGGAAAACAAATTATTAATCGTTCATTTTTTATGAGTGATTTTGCGAATAGAAAAGCAATAGCCTGCGTGCCTAATAGAAGTACCGGAGATAAAACCCTTTTGTTTGAAGGTGGTAATGCTTTAAACTTGGATGTAGTATCTTTCTATAAAGGCGTTTCTTCCCCTAATGACTTGGGATTTTTTTCTGTATCCGGAATAAATAGCATACTTTTGACTCCTGCGTATGCTTTCGGTGAGCATCTGTATCCGGATGATATTTCTTTGGAGTGGCATAAAGTATTTTTGTTCGTATGTGCTATTTCCGATATCAAGTGGAACGAAAAGGTGTTTTACCAAACATATTCTGAATTTTTGAGTTTTCTAAAGGCAAATATATGTTGTTCTGTTGTTGTAGAATCATTTATCTCTCGCCAAATGAGTTACGATGCATTCTTTATAAACATAAATAAGGTGAGAGGATTTCTCGCGGGTGAAGATGAGCCTGTCATCTCAAAAGATTTGTTCCAACTTTTAAACACAAGATATGTGTATTTACCTTGTCTGTTCGATTTCATTAAGCCAAAGTATGAAAACAGTGCCCCATTTTCTGCTCAAACACTTTGTGAACGAATTGACAGGGCTTTGAATACAGCAGCCGCATATAAAAAGGGTGTGTTATGGGAAGATGTTGCTAAATACGTTCTGGATCATATTGAGGGGTGGCGCGTCACAGGACGACGAGTTCGTGCGGGTTCACAAGAAATCGATTTAAGTGTGGCTAACATATCGTTGGATGATGAATTATGGCAGTTGGGTTCATACATTCTTGTCGAGTGCAAGAACTGGAAAAAGCACGTAGAAGGTCCTCAAATTAGAAACATCGCTCATATATCTGCTATGAAAGGTAATAAGACAGCTTTGCTTTTCGCATCAAACGGAATAACTAGAGATGCACGTATGGAGATAGAGCGGCTTGCCGGAACAGGGATATATGTTATTGTTGTTGATAGCAACGATTTAAAGGATATGAAAAGAGAATCCGATTGTAAAACAATCGTTTTGAATAAACATCGACAATTGCTCGAGATTTCAAAAAATGATTTGCAATTGTAATCTGGGAAGGAAAGACTATGATATTTTATGCTGCCAAAGAAACTCTTGAAAGGTATAAATTAAAGACGCATGATCAAATATCCGAAC
>JAFUMW010000127.1 GCA_017482465.1 Clostridia bacterium | reverse complement strand
CGCGCAAGTCTCGGCGGCTCGGATGCCGCTGAAACGACTGTGGCGGGTATTCCCTGCGTTGACTCTATAGCTGTTGCGGGCGATCTTATCCACACAGTGGGCGAATATGCCATGATACCTACGCTTGCCGAGACGGCAAAGTGTATCGCTGCTGTGGCGTACTGTATAACAGAGTAAAAAACAAGCATTGACAAGTGTGAAAGACTGTGATATAATTTATTAATACAACAATCCTGACATTAAGCGTAAGCTGTCTGAAAGGTGCGTACCGTATCGAAGTCCTGCAGTATCCATTAGGGATAACTGTATTCAAAATGACACATGATGCCGCACCTTCACCGGTGCGGCATTTTTTATAAACAAGGAGAAAGCTATGGAAACACGCGTTGCAGTAATAAGCATTATTGTTGAAAGCCCCGACACTGTAGAAAAATTAAACGCCGTTCTTCACGAATACGGCGAGTATATTATAGGGCGTATGGGTCTTCCCTACCGCAAGCGAGACATCAGTATCATAAGCGTTGCACTTGACGCGCCGCAGAACACGATCGCCGCCCTCTCGGGCAAGATCGGCAATCTGCCCGGCATCAGCGTCAAGACCGCATATTCGGGTGTTATCGGAAATGAATGACAGAGCATACGGGCTTATAAGCAAGCTTGAGCGCACGCATTCGCTTTCGCTTGAGGAATACGAATATCTTATTACAAGCCGCACAGAGGACACAGCAAGGCTTTTGGCTGAAAAAGCTGTAAGCGCACGCAAGAGTATTTACGGCAATACAGTCTACATACGCGGACTTATCGAGATAGGAAACGTCTGCAAAAACGACTGCTTTTACTGCGGTATAAGACGCAGTAATAAAAACTGCCAGAGATACCGTCTGACTGCCGATGAGATACTTCAATGCTGTTGCAACGGTTATCAGCTTGGCTTTCGCACTTTTGTGTTACAGGGCGGAGAGGACGACTATTTTTCGGATGAGCTTTTATGTAACCTTATAAGCAAGATAAAGTCGTTATATCCCCAATGTGCAATAACCCTTTCGCTCGGCGAAAAGAGTCGGGAAAGCTACAAGCGTTTATTCGACGCAGGTGCTGACAGATATTTACTCAGGCATGAAACTGCTGACAGCGAGCATTATTCAATGCTGCATCCGAGCTCTCTTACGCTCGAAAGCAGGATGCGTTGTCTTTACGATCTGCGCGATATCGGCTATCAGGTCGGCTGCGGCTTTATGGTCGGCTCGCCATACCAGAGTGCGGCACACATTGCCAAGGACCTGAAATTCATTGAAGAATTCAAGCCGGATATGTGCGGTGTCGGTCCGTTTATCCCGCATCACGACACGCCGTTTGCAAGCAAAGCCGCCGGTACGCTTGAGCTTACCTGCTTCTTGCTTTCAATAATAAGGCTGATACATCCGCCCGTGCTTTTGCCGTCCACAACAGCGCTTGGTACTATCGATCCGATCGGCCGCGAGAAGGGCATACTTGCGGGAGCGAATGTTGTCATGCCGAATCTGTCTCCGGGCGCGGTAAGAAAAAAATATATGCTTTATGACAACAAGGCATCCGACGGCGCTGAGTCGGCGCAATGCAAGGACACGCTTGTGCGGCGTATGGCGTCTATCGGTTACGAGGTAGTCTGCACACGCGGTGACATTATACGATAACAAATAAACAACTCTGAAAAGAAAGAGAAATCTGACTTAAAGAAAGGTAATCATTATGAAAAACTATGATCCCAAATCAATGAAGGCTGAGGAATTTATAAGCGATGCGGAGATCCGTGAGACCTTGGCGTACGCGCAGGAGAACAAGAACAATGTCGCGCTTATCGACAGCATACTTGACAAGGCGCGCCCGCAAAAGACAGAAACAGGCTATATCTGTGCGGGTCTGAATCATCGCGAGGCATCGGTATTGCTTGCATGTGACATACCCGAAAAGGTCGAGGAGATATACAAGATCGCAAACGAGATAAAGCTCGCCTTTTACGGCAACCGCATCGTTATATTCGCACCGCTTTACTTATCAAACTATTGTGTTAACGGCTGTGTATACTGTCCGTATCATCTCAAGAACAAGTGCATACCGCGTAAAAAGCTTACGCAGGATGAGGTAAAGGCTGAGGTCATTGCACTTCAGGATATGGGGCACAAGCGCCTTGCAATAGAAGCGGGCGAGGACCCTGTAAACAACCCGATCGAGTATATTCTTGAGTGCATCAAGACGATATACAGCGTTCACCACAAAAACGGCGACATCAGACGCGTCAATGTCAATATTGCCGCCACTACCGTTGAAAATTACCGCAAGCTTAAGGATGCCGGCATAGGCACATATATCCTGTTCCAGGAGACATATCACAAAGAGAGCTATCTTGAGCTTCATCCCACAGGTCCCAAGCACGACTACGACTATCACACGGAGGCTATGGACCGTGCTATGGAAGGCGGCATCGACGACGTGGGACTGGGTGTTCTGTTTGGACTTGAGCTGTACAAGTACGAGTTTGCGGGATTGCTTATGCACGCCGAGCATCTTGAGGCTGTCCACGGTGTCGGACCGCACACTATAAGCGTACCGAGGCTCAAGCGTGCAGACGATATTGACCCCGATCAGTTCGACAACGGTATAGACGATGACACGTTTGCAAAGATCACCGCCTGCATCCGTCTTGCTGTTCCCTACACCGGTATCATTATTTCGACCCGTGAAAACGAGCAGGTACGCTCACGCTTATTAAGCCTCGGCGTTTCGCAGGTATCGGGAGGCTCGCGTACATCGGTCGGCGGTTATGCCGGATACTCGGCTGACGAGCGTCCGCACGACACCGAACAGTTTGATGTTTCCGATCAGCGCAGTCTTGACGACGTTGTACGCTGGCTTATGGAAAACGGACACATTCCGTCCTTCTGCACGGCGTGCTACCGCGAGGGACGCACGGGCGACCGCTTTATGAGCCTGTGCAAGAGCGGTCAGATACTCAACTGCTGTCATCCGAACGCTCTCATGACGCTTACCGAGTATCTTCAGGATTACGCCTCCGAAAAGACAAAAGAGGTCGGCTGCAAGATGACCGAGGATGAGCTTAAGCGCATCCCGAACGATAAGGTACGAAAGATAGCAGAAGATAATATTGAACAGATCAAGGCGTCAAACCGACGCGACTTCCGTTTTTAACGAGGTAGATATGGGACTTAACGAAACAGTATCTGCAGAGAGGCTGCACATAGCATTTTTCGGCATGAGAAACGCCGGCAAATCGAGCATAGTCAACGCTGTTACAGGTCAGAGTCTGTCGCTTGTATCGAATGTAAAGGGTACAACGACCGACCCTGTGAAAAAGGCTATGGAGCTTCTGCCGCTCGGTCCTGTCGTTATCATTGACACGCCCGGTCTTGATGATGAGGGCGAGCTTGGCAAAATGCGAGTGGAAAAGGCTCGTGAGGTATTATCTCATACCGACATTGCCGTTTTGGTGATAGATGCGTCAGTTGGTAGATCTGCGCTCGACTGTGAGCTTACAGAGCTTTTTTCCGATAAAAAGATACCATATATCACAGTTTACAACAAAGCCGATCTGCTAAGTGAGCGTATAGCGCTTAAAGAAAACGAGCTTTACGCCAGTGCCGTTACTCTTGAGGGTGTGAACGGCATAAAAGAGGCACTTGGCAGGTTTTCTAAGTGCCGAAAGAACGACAAGGTCATCGTTTCAGATCTTATAAGCCGCGGCGACACTGTGCTTTTGGTCGTACCTATAGACCAAGCCGCGCCCAAGGGACGGCTGATACTTCCCCAACAGATGACGATACGGGACATTCTCGACGCTCACGGCATAGTAATCACCTGTCAGGACACCGAGCTTCGTGAAACGCTCGCTTCGCTTGCAAAAAAGCCCGCGATGGTCATTACCGACTCGCAGGCTTTCGGACGCGTAAGCAAAGATACTCCAAAGGATATTCCGCTGACCTCGTTTTCAATACTTATGGCAAGGTACAAGGGTGAGCTTGACACGCTCGTTCACGGTGCGGCTACACTGTCACGCCTCAAGGACGGGGACAGGGTGCTTATAAGCGAGGGGTGCACACATCACCGTCAATGCAACGATATCGGCACGGTGAAGTTACCCGAATGGATAGAAAAGTTCACGGGTGTAAAGCCTGAATTTTCCTTCACATCGGGCGGAGAGTTTCCAAGCGATCTGTCACGGTATGCGCTTGTTGTACACTGCGGCGGATGCATGTTAAACGAATCCGAGATGAGAAACCGCGTGAAGCGTTGCACCGACTCAGGCGTTCCGATAGTAAACTACGGTGTCGCCATCGCACAGATGAACGGGATCCTTAAGCGAAGTCTTGAGGTATTCCCGGGTGTGCATGAAATATTGAAATAAATTGACGGACGGTATCCGAAAAGCATCGGATACCGTCCGTTTTAAGTAAAATGATCAAGGCTTTTCCGTGTATGCGGAAGGAGTTACTTCAAAGGGGAATGCTATCGCGTTGGTGACAGCCTCCTTTATAGGCTCTGCCTGTGATTCTACAAGCGGTCCATTTGTCCAGCTGATATCCGACGCAGGTCTGCCTGTTATCGCCGAATACCAGGTAAGCGCGGCTGTGTATTGTCCGTTAGTTCCGTTCAGGTGAAATCCGTCTGCTGTCAAAGTGTCGCCGACATACGAGCTTCTGAGGTTCTGCACTGCCGTACCCGCCGGGATAACACCGTCGATATATTTGCTTGTAAGCACCTTTTCTTTGGTAGCGGCAACTATCTTTTCATACATTTCGATCTGATCGCTATTGTAATCCGGGAAGGTCGCATGTGTAGAGTCGCTCTGATATGCCCATGTCATATGCCACATGATACGTGCGTCGGGATTTGTCTTGTTTTCACTCAAGTATCTTGCTACAGCGTTAAGAACGCCGTATGTATCTGCCTTTCCGCTCGAACCGCTCGACTGCTGTACCGTAATAACATCCCAATCGGTCTCGGCAAGTGCGCTCTGAACGCTGACCTTCTCGGTTTTCGACCATGTTCCCTCGGTATTTTTATAGTATTCATATGCGTCCGCTTTTCCGCTGATATTTCCCCAATGCGTAGAAAGCGAGCATCCTCCGATAACGAGGTTTCCGAGTACGATCTCTTCAACGCCCGCGTCATCAAGGATGTTCCACAGCTGCCGCATCGCGTTATCGCTGAAGCTGTTTCCAAGGGCAAGTATCTTTACCGATTTCGGCAGCTCTACCGGCGATGAAGTTATGCGCGCGGTACGTGTCTCGGCATCCCAGCCGACCCCGCATCCAAATGCTTCCGCAATCGCTCTTACCGGAACAAGGGTACGCGATTCGCCGTTTTCTTCAATTATTGTTGCAGGTACATCCATGGTATAAATGTTTTCTCCGTTTTTGTAAAGCTCAGGTGAATCTATCGTAAGTCTTATAGTGTCAAATCCGCGGTGTGAGATGATCTCGCGTGTTTCGGGTACCCATCTGACCGTGGCATCAAGCGCTTCGAAAATACCGCGCAGAGGCACCATTGTACGTCCGTCAATAAGTCTGCCGGGCACGTCGAACTCGAGAACCTCACCGTCAAGAGTTACTGTTACCTGATCGTCAACTGCCAGCAAGGCATTCGAAAAAAGTGATGAAAATATTATCATGACCGCTAATATAAAAGAAAGCTTTTTCATTAATTTTTTCTCCTTTGGTACGAGTATGTTTTCAGTTTAGCATAATCACCAAGCAAAGTCAATACCTTAGATCGAAAAATGTGAGGATGACTTGAATTAGTCACAATTTCGGTGTACAATATTACATAATAAGGAAAGTGAGCTAATTATGAATACAGGACTTGTACTCGAGGGCGGCGGGATGCGAGGTATTTTCACAGCGGGCATTCTCGACGTTTTGACCGTTGACTGCTCCGGATGCCTTTGTTATCTATTGCACGGGAGCATCATTTAGACTATAAAATTCATTGAGTAACTTCATAGCTTATATCCTCATATTTTTGCGTATTATCTGTGCCGAAATTTCAAAATGGTTTCTTGGATTTTTAAGGCTAAATCTTGTTTGTCAATAACCTCAATTTCTGCAATCGGATGTTTCCAGCCAACCACATCATCTGATGAAACCACAGTAATGCAATAATAGATGGTAGACATAGGTTTT
>JAFUMW010000126.1 GCA_017482465.1 Clostridia bacterium | reverse complement strand
GGCGTTGTTGCCGGTAAATCTTACCGTGAGCTTATTGTCAGCTGATGTTGGGTAGAGATATCCCTCGTACGGATTTGCCGTGTTCCAATATGAGGTGCTTGCGATCTCCCAGTTTATGTTTTCTACGATCTGCATTTGGTTTGGCAATATAAACTGCGGCGCAAACTCTTCTTCTGTGAGTTTTTCCGGAAGCCCATATACGATATCATTGCCGTATGTGTCTGCGTGTACAAGTTCCGACTCAAGGAACTCCTTGATTACGTCAAAATATACTGCGTAACCGTTATCTGTGGGGTGAACTATGTCTATAAAGTACTTTGCCCACTCGTCATCGCTTGTATAGTCAAATAACGAGCAGAGTGCACCGCCGAGATATATTGACGGCAGTTTATAATGCTGTGCGATCGCCTCTTGTGCAAGTGCTTGGGTATAATATCCGTTTTGACTGTTACGAGCATTGCTCTGATCGGTAACGTAAAGAGCGATTATGTCGCAGTCGGGATTTTTTTCTTTTATCTGGCGTACAGTGCTCTCATAGTAGAGCTTGACATCCTCGGGATCAGTACCGCAATAAACATCATTGATGGCAAACTCGATGAAAACAAGATCGGGCTCAAGCGCGTTTACATCGTGCTCGGCTCGGAAAGCTCCGAGCATCGAGCCCGAGCCGCCGACAGATGAATTGTAATGGTTGATTTTTGCATCGGGGAAGGTAATGTCAAACCAGTCGGCAGTGAGCGCACGCCATGATGTTGAATTGCTGTCGCTCGCACCGTGTCCGGAGGTGACCGAACCGCCGTAGTATACGATATTCAGCTCTTTTTCGTTGCTTAATCTTTCGTATGTGGTTTTAAGCGGGGTACGTCTGTTTATATAGTTAGTATACTTCAGTGTCTGCTCCGGTATCAAACCGGTGAACACGTCTCCGTCGTTAAGTACCGTGTTTGAAGTAAGTACAGTATCAAAAAAGTGATCAATCGCGGCGTTAATACCGTATGCGTTGGCGCCGCTTATAGTAATATCCCCCGTAGCTATCTTGATAAGATAGCTGTCGGGCGCGAGCGTGCTGTCGCATTTTATCATTATATTGAGTGCATCTGCGTTTTCCATGAGTCTGTATCCTGTACGCTCGGAAAATCTTTCTTCAAAGTCGGCTTTGAAGCTATCGTACGAGCTGTCGGTAGCAGTTGATATGACATTGAAGCTTTTTATGCTGTTGCCGGATACAGTCATGCTTTTCACACTGTATTCGTGTCGGTATATGTAGTCGTTCACCTTGGCTTTGCCGTCACTTACACAGTTTTCGATAAACCATTTTGTGCCGTCTGCGATCGCACGGTCACTTCCGCCGCATATTACGATCTTGCCGCCGACCGCTTTTACTGCGTAATCAAGACGTAACAGATCCGCACTGCCCGCCACCGATTCGGGACGGTTGGTGTTTCCGATGAGTATCTCTTTTTCTCCGGCTTCAAAGCTGACATCCTTTTCAAGCTTTGCGTCTATAAGCGTGCTTATATCAAGCGCGGCTTTAGTTGCGATATCGCCGTCACCAGCGGAAAATATCACCTTGTATCCGTCAAGCTCGATAGTATTTGATGAACACGAACAAGCCGCAACAGCGATGACTATCACGATCAGCGCCAAAACCGGCAGAGTTGTTTTTTTAGTTATCATAAATTATCTCCGTTGATTCGATTTTATCAGCAACGGTTATTTTATCACATATGAGCAAAAAAGTCAAGTTTTGCTCCTTTTGCACGAAAAACGGGACGGTCATAGACCGTCCCGCAGGCTTATTTAATTATGCGCCGTAGAATTCTACCATCTCTTCAATCTGTTTTCTGAAGGGAGCTTCATTTCCTGCGTACCAGGAAGCGAAGGTGTTTGTCTGTGCGTTTACCATTGTGGTTACAGTTCCTGGGCCTAAGAAGCCCTCGTACATATATGAGGAGGAGGCAAGGATTATATCAACCATATCAAGAGTTTCTTCGTCGGGAGCTTCCTTCAAGCTGAGCGTTACGTCGTAGTATACGGGACGTACGTTGTTGTAGGACTCGATTGACATTGCCTCAAGGATAATACCTGTTTCCTCAAGCTGGGTGTTTGTTGTGGGAACGTAGCAAAGATGAGCGATATTTGCAGCTCTGCTGTTGTATTCGCCCTGTTCTTCATCGAGCATCGGATAGGGAACTACGCCGAATTCGAACTCGGAGTCACGGTTGATCGAAAGGAAGTAAACGAAAGAGTCGTCCATGAGAATTCTTCCCTCGTTACGCATATTCTTGTCTATGTTGTATACCTTTGAGTTAATGAACGCATTCTTGTTATCGAAAACCTCAAGGATTTTATCAAAGATCTTGATCGTTCTCTCATTGTTGAGGTTGAGGACAGGCATGTTGTTTTCGTCATTGATGACAGGCTTACCGCCCATACCTATGTAGATAGCTGTGTTCATTTCGGGAGCCCAGCCGGAGAAGCCGAAGCGGTCACCCTCATAGTCGACCTCTGTGTTACCGTTCAGGTCTGAATAACCCTGCTTTACGATAGAAATGAACTTGTCGATAGTCCATGTGTAATCGTAAACATCCTGGTAAGGGTAATCTATACCGAGGTCATCAAAGAGGTTTTTGTTGAACATTACGCAGTTTGTTGAGTTGTACGTGGAGAGATTGAGGTCACCGGCCATAGTGTAGACCTTGCCGCCGAAGTTGATGTCACGAGCGATTCTGGAGTTCCAATAGGGCTTTGTATAGTCGAGATGCTCAAACTCGTTCCAGTCAACGAAGTATCCGTCAAGTATCATTGAGGGCATCGAGTTGTGCTGAACGTTAACGTACATATGGTATGTCTTGTCGTCAGCAAGGATGAAGTTTCTGATCTCAGCTGAAGGCTGATTTACCTCTGCCTCAACCATGTTGAACTCGAGGTTGTACTTTTCCTCGATTGCAAGGTTACGCTGAAAAACAGCATCGCCTACAAGGTCACCTGTCTCCTCTTCGGAGATAAGGTAGTTTGCGCCGCCCTTGTCGATAAACATACCGAATTTTTCTTTTTGAAAGTCAAGCTCGGGAAGCTGATCAAGCGAGTAGCCTGTGTCAACAGTTTCATTAGACGCAGTAGGAGCTTCTCTGGATGTGTCATCCTCATTGCTGTCGCAAGCTACAAGCACAGGTGTAAGCATGAGAATGAGTGCGAGTAAAAGCGCGATCTTTTTCATTGATATTGTTCCTTTCTTGTGGGCAAATCAAGCCCATATTTATACTAAAATTGTACCAAATTTACAGCTGAAAAACAATAGCAAAAGTATTTATTGCTACAATAGTGAAGAAAAATCGAAATAAAAGGCACAAAAAAGAAGTCTGTGTCATCAGACTTCTTTTTTGTGTTTGATTTACGCGCCGTAGAAATCGACCATCTTCTCGATCATTTTCTTGAACACCGCTTCATTTGCGGCATACCATGAAGAGAACGTATTTGATTGGTTTCCGATAACTCGGCCTATGATTCCTGCAGAGTCTACAAAGCCCTCATACATATATGTTGAGGAAGCAAGCACGATATCTACCATGTCGATCGTTTCTTCGTCTACCGCTTCCTTGAGGCTGAGTGTTACGTCATAGTATGTAGGACGGACGTTGTTGTAGGATTCAATAGACATTGCTTCGAGGATAAGACCTGTGTCCTGAAGCTGTGTGTTTGTTGTGGGGATGTAGCACAGGTGAGCAATGTTAGCCGCACGGCTGTTGTATTCTCCCTGTTCTTCGTCAAGCATCGGGTATGGAATAAGTCCGTATTCGTAATCGCTGTTACGATTAATCGAAAGGCTGTTGATAAATCTGTCTGCGATAAGAAGTCTGCCTTCGCTCAAAAGCTGACCGACTGTTGCGTAGTTGCTCATCTCGCTGTATGCATTCTGCTTATCGAAAAGCTCGAGGATCTTATCGAATATCTTAACTGTTCTGTCATTGTTGAGGTTCAAAGCAGGCATATTGTTTTCATCGTTTATGACCGGCATACCGCCCATACCGATATAAACAGCTGTGTTCATCTCCCAGCCCCAGCCGGTAAATCCGATACGGTCGCCCTCCTTGTCCCACGTGGAGTTACCGTTAAGGTCGGAGTATCCCTGCTTTACGATCTCGATCATCTTGTCGATAGTCCATGTATAATCGTAAACATCCTGATAAGGATAATCTATACCAAGGTCATCAAAAAGACTCTTGTTGAAGATAAGGCAGTTTGTGGAGTTGTATGTGGTGAGGTTGAGGTCACCGCCCATAGTGTAAACCTTGCCGCCGTAGTTTATGTCGGTGGCAACACGGGAGTTCCAATACGGATTTTCATAGTTGATGTCATCAAGATCATTCCAGTCAACGAAGTAGCCGTTAAGTATCATTTCAAACATCGGAGAGGTGGCAACATTAACGTACATGTGGAAGGTCTTGTCATCCGCCATGATATAGTTCCTGATCACCGAGTTAGGCTGATTTACTTCAGCTTCTACCATATTGAATGTGAGGTTATATTTGTCCTCGATGGCGATGTTACGCTGGAAAACAGCATCGCCTACAAGATCGCCTGTCTCTTCTTCGGAAATAAGGTAGTGTGCGCCGCCCTTGTCTATGAAGATGCCGAACTGTTCTTCGGCAAAGTCAAGCTCGCGCAGATCATCAAGCGAGTAGCCGGTATCAATTTCTTCTTTGGAAACAGAAGGAGCTTCCTTTTGGGTCTCGTCCTCGCTGCTGTTACATGCCATAAGCATTGGTGTCAGCATGAGTATAAGTGCGAGAAAAAATGCGATTTTTTTCATTGTGTATGTTTTCCTTTCTCGGAGAAGTCTTCCGAATAGTTTACAAACAAATTATATCATATATCTCATATAAAATCAATAGACAGATACAAAATATTGATATTTTGCAAAAACAACAAAATATGTATCAAAAAACAAGGCGGTCATATGACCGCCTTGAATGAAGATATGCTATTATGCGCCGTAGAATTCCTGCATTTCTACGATCTTCTTATTGAACGCGCCCTCCTGTCCTGCATACCAGGATGCGAAGGAATTGAACTTGTTGTTGAGGAAGGTTGTGAACGTACCTGCGCCGATAAAGCCCTCGTACATATATGAGGAGGAAGCGAGGATGATATCAACCATCTCAATGCTCTCTTCATCGGGAGCTTCCTTGACGTTAAGGGTTATATCGTAGTATGTGGGACGAATGGTGTTGTAGGATTCGATAGACATAGCCTCGAGGATAAGACCTGTATCCTGAAGTATGTTGTTCGTAGTGGGTATATAGAACAGGTGAGCAATGTTAGCAGCACGGCTGTTGTATTCGCCCTGTTCCTCATCAAGCATCGGGTAAGGAATCATACCTGCCTTGAACTCGGAATCACGGTTCATGGACATACCTGTTACGAAGGAGTCCTTCATAAGCATTCTGCCTTCGCCAAAGACGGAGTTGTGTGTTCCGTACTTGCTCATTTCGCTCCATGCGTTCTTGCCGTCGAAGAGCTCGATCATCTTATCAATGATCTTTACCGTTCTTTCATTGTTCATGTTGAGAACAGGAAGATTGTTTTCGTCATTGATAACAGGCTTGCCGCCCATACCGATGTAAACAGCGGTGTTCATTTCCCAACCCCAGCCGTTAAAGCCGATACGGTCACCCTCGTAGTTCCACTCGGTGTTACCGTCGAGGTCAGCGTAGCCCTGCTTAACGATCTCGATCATCTTGTCGATGGTCCATGTATAATCGTAAACGTCCTGATAGGGGTAGTCGATACCAAGGTCATCAAAAAGGTCCTTGTTGAACATGATACAGTTGGTATTGTTGTATGTACCGAGGTTAAGGTCACCGCCCATGGTGTAGACCTTGCCGCCGTAGTTGATGTCACGAGCGACTCTGGAGTTCCAATAGGGCTGGTTGTAATCAAGGTCTTCAAGCTCGTTCCAGTCGATGAAATAGCCTTCGAGGATCATAGAAGGCATAGCATTATGCTGAACGTTGTTGAATGCGTGATAGGTCTTGTCGTCTGCCATGATGAAGTTTCTGATCTCGGCAACAGGCTGGTTAACTTCAGCCTCAACAATGTTGAGTGTGAGGTTGAACTTTTCCTCGATAGCGATGTTACGCTGGAAAACAGCGTCTCCAACGAGGTCACCTGTTTCTTCCTCAGAGATGAGGTAGGTAGTAGCGCCCTTGTCGGTGAAGATACCGAAGGACTGCTTGCCGAAATCGAGTTCGCGAAGGTTATCAAGCGAGAAGCCTGTGTCTACAACTTCTTCCTAGGAAACCGTGGGAGCTTCCTTGGATGTTTCGTCTTCACTGCCGCCGCATGCAACGAGCACGGGTGTAAGCATGAGAACAAGTGCGAGTAAAAGTGCGATTTTTTTCATGATTATCTCCTTTCTTTCAGTGACTGTACGTCACTGTGTATAGCAATTACAATTATAGCAAATTTTTATTATAATTTCAATAGGAAAATAAAAAATATATAAAAAATATAAAAAACGGGTGACCGCAAGGGCCACCCGTGAATATAGTTTCAGATTACGCGCCGTAGAATTCGATCATCTTTTTGAGCTGCTGTCTGAAGGGAGCGTCCTGACCTGCGTACCATGATGTAAACGAGTTGAACTGGTTCTTGATGAACTTATCAAGAGTGGACGCAGTGATAAAGCCTTCATACATATATGCCGAGGAAGCAAGGACTGTGTCGACCATGTCGATCGTCTCTTCATCGGGAGCTTCCTTGAGGTTGAGTGTTACGTCATAGTATGTAGGACGTACATTGTTGTAGGACTCGATAGACATAGCTTCGAGAATAATGCCTGTTTCTTCAAGCTGTACGTTCGTTGTGGGAACGTAGCAAAGGTGAGCGATGTTAGCCGCACGGCTGTAGTATTCGCCCTGTTCCTCGTCAAGCATCGGGTAAGGAACAAGTCCAAACTCGTAATCGCTTCCGCGGTTGAGCGAAAGACCCGTGATGAAGCCGTCCTTCATAAGAAGTCTGCCTTCGGTGAACATCTGATTGTAGAGAGCGGGCGAAGACATTTCGCTTACAGCGTTTGTGCCATCGAAGAGCTCTATCATCTTGTCGATGATCTTGATGGTCCTCTCGTTGTTCATGTTAAGCGCGGGGAGGTTGTTTTCATCGTTTATAACAGGCTTACCGCCCATACCGATGTAAACAGCGGTGTTCATTTCCCAGCCCCAGCCATTAAAGCCGAGACGGTCGCCTTCCTTATCCCATGTGGAGTTACCGTTGAGGTCAGAGTAACCCATCTTTGAAATAGCGATCATCTTGTCGATTGTCCAGGTGTAGTCGTATACGTCCTGATACGGATAGTCGATACCGAGGTCATCAAAGAGATTCTTGTTGAAAAGAACGCAGTTTGTGGAGTTGTAGGTCTTGAGGTTCAAGTCACCGCCCATGGTGTAAACCTTGCCGCCGAAGTTAATGTCGTTGGCAACTCTGGAGTTCCAGTAGGGCTGTGTGTAATCGAGATATTCCATCTCGTTCCAGTCAACGAAGAAGCCGTCGAGTATCATCGAGGGCATAGCGTTGTGCTGTACGTTAACGAACATGTGATAGGTCTTGTCATCGGACATGATGAAGTTCCTGATCTCGGCAACAGGCTGGTTTACTTCAGCTTCTACCATGTTGAATGTGAGATTATATCTGTCCTCGATGGCGATGTTACGCTGGAAAACGGCATCGCCTACAAGGTCACCTGTCTCCTCTTCGGAAATGAGATACTGAGCACCGCCCTTGTCGATAAAGATACCGAAGGACTGTTCTGCAAAGTCGAGCTCGGGAAGCTGGTCGAGCGAGAAGCCTGTGTCTACAACTTCTTCGGAAACCGTGGGAGCTTCGCGCGAAGTTTCGTCTTCACTGCCGCCGCATGCAACTAGCACGGGGGTAAGCATGAGAACGAGTGCGAGAATAAGCGCAATTTTTTTCATTTGTTTTCTCCTTTTCCGGCAGATATCACCTGCCTTTAGTGTAATTATCATTATATCAAAAAAATACAGCAAATGCAATAGTCAAAAAATAAATAAATACATATGAAAAATTGTATATTTAAACCAAAGCCGCTTATGGCACGGGACACAACAAAGCACCACCAGAGGTGATGCTTTTTGTTGGTGACCCACGTCACTTTGCAGTCGAACGCCATGTTGTAATCCGGCGTCGATCTCCATAAGTGTAATACCTACATTCAAATTCTTTGTTTCGGCAATTGCATTTTCTGGTAAATTATTTACATCAACCATATCTTACATCTCCCATACACAATATCGTTATTGTTAATGTTATTAATCTTATAAAACAAATGAAAGCAAATATCAAGATATATTTTAAAATTAGAGTATTAATAAACAGTTAAATTATTAAAATATCATACATATGTTAAAGATGGTATTCATTATGCAGATACGCCTTGACTTTCTGCACATAATATAGTATAATTATATGCAGATAAGGAGCGTGTATTATGAGAAAGTTTGATTATTCGTTTTTAAATAATGGGTTATTACCTGCAAATCTTATAAACTTAACATCGAGCATTGCATCACTTAAAACAATGGCTGGAGTACGCAAAGAGGAATATGCCAAGATTTTCACTGAGCTTGAAGCAGTGGCAAAGGTGCAGTCTGTTAAAAGCTCAAATGCAATCGAAGGAATTGTTACAAGCGATGAGCGTATCGCAGCCATCGTTAATCAGGACAGTGCTCCACTCAACCATACAGAAGGTGAAATCGCCGGATACCGTGATGCGCTTAATGCCATTCACTTAAATCACGACAATCTTGATTTGCGGGAATCTGACATTTTAAGATTACACGAAACAATGATGCAGATGGCAGGTTATGAATATGGCGGTCAATATAAGACCGGAGACAATTATATTATTGAGGAAGATAAAGACGGAAACAGAAAAGTAAGGTTCAGACCGACTCCCGCTAATGAAGTAAAAGAAGCGATGGAGCAGTTGGAGCTTGCATATATGGAAGCACGAAACAATGCCAACATCAATCAGCTTTTACTTATTCCTTGTGTTGTTCTTGATTTTTTGTGTATTCACCCGTTCAGAGATGGTAACGGAAGAATGTCAAGGCTCATATCCTTGCTCTTGCTTTATAAAAACGGATATGATGCAGGGAAATACGTTTCCTTTGAAGAGCAGATAAATAATTACAAAGATTTTTATTACGAAGCACTCAGAGAATCTTCAATAGGTTGGCACGAAAATCAAAACACCTATGTTCCTTTTATTGAAAACTTTTTGTCTACACTTTATATGTGCTATAAAGAGCTTGATAAGCGTTTTGCGGTCGTAAACGGTAAAAAGATTACAAAGACAGCAAGGATTGAAGCAACTGTTTTGAACAGCCTTGTGCCTATTTCAAAGGCAGAAATTTGTAACGTTTTGCCCGATGTCAGTCCTACAACTGTTGAAGCGGTGTTAGGTATAATGGTAAGGAATGGGCAGATTAAAAAGATAGGACAAGCAAGGATGACGAGGTATATTAAAGCGTAAATAAGGAAGTAGATGTTATGTAAATAACAGAAAAATTGATATTTAAAGGATATAGATATGAGTAACATAGAAGATCTTGAAAACACCAAACTTTCGCTGATTAATTCGGAACAGTTAGAAGAGATTAAAAACAATCCTGCCACTAAGGCAACAATATTGTGAGTGATTAAAGCTATACCTGTGTTGGGAGAATTAATTGACGGAACGATTGATGCATCTTTAAACAAGTTCCAACAAAGCAGGAGAAACGAATTACTGGATATTGTTTTAAACACATCCGAGACGATTACTACAGAAATGGTAAACGACGTACAATTTATAATAAATTTTGCAAAGACATTAGAAGCTGTAAATAGACTTGGCTCTAATGATAAGGTAAGATATTTTGCAAACATTATTAAAAACGGATATTTGTCGGAGCAAAGAATAACAGATGGTGAATTCGAAGAATATTTATATGCCTTGTCAACAATGTCATACAGACAAATAAATATTCTTATTGATTTGTATATTTACGAGCTGAACAATGTTGTAGAAGATAATACCGAGGATAAGAGAAAGAAAAATAACAAGCTAGCGCCAAGACATGATACTTGGGGAACATTTGTTGACAGTGTGACTGAGAAATATGCTATAACGGCAGAAGATGTAATAAGTATACTGTCAAGCATATCCAAAACAGGTTTTTGCAGTGAAGTAACAGGAGCATATTATGGTTACACCGGAGGTGTATTTTATATCACCAGTAGTTGCAGAAGATTTATTGAAATGATTTCAGATAGAATATAAAACCGCTTTATAGGTTCATTAAAATCACAAAGTAAAAACCTACCACCTAAGCCATTATGACTTAGGTGGTAGGTTTGACTTCAAATGCAAAGACATTCTTCACAATGTGCAAGTTTCGTCTTTGCGCGTTTTGGTGAACCGTACGGGAGATCTATAACACTTGCTGACGCAAGTGTGCGAATTGCATATAGTTGCAAAAAACAAAAGCATTCAAGCAATTCTGAGGGTTCGCTTATGGCACGGGACACAACAAAAAAGCACCACCAAAGGTGATGCTTTTTGTTGGTGACCCGTACGGGAATCGAACCCATGTTACAGCCGTGAAAGGGCCGTGTCTTAACCGCTTGACCAACGGGCCATATCTTATCCCAACTCAAGTCGGGATAAGCTGGTAGCGGAAATAGGATTTGAACCTATGACCTGCCGGGTATGAACCGGATGCTCTGGCCAGCTGAGCTATTCCGCCAAGTATTGGAATACGCTTTTTTATCAGCGCTCGTCTATTATATCACAAATAAAAAGGCTTGTCAACACTTTTTTTGAAAAAAATGAAGTTTTTTTGCGAGCATGTTCGCAGAACGCCTGCAAACATAGTTATTTGCCATGTTGCGGTCAAATATACGTTTGCGGCGTTCCGATCGGTATGGTTAATATTGTATGTATCGCATGTGCGAAACTGCATATAATATTTTTGCGGTCACGAGCCGCAAAAACTTGAGCACAGGAAAAGACGAATGAATACAAACGAAGAGATGCTTGAATTCCTTTATAAAAGCGCTTCGATGAGCGTTGACACCACCGCACGTATGTTTAATAAGACACGTGACGGCAATCTGCGCCGTGAGCTTACCTCACAGATAAACGGATACAGGCAGTTTGCTGAAAGCGCGTCAAGAGAGTTAAGATCGCACGGATTGACACCGCAGGATAACAGCGGAATGACAAAGCTTATGACAAATGTCGGTATAGAGCTTAACACGATGATAGACTCGACTTCGTCCCATATTGCCGAGATAATGATAAACGGCACAAACATGGGAATTATCAAGATGAATAAGCATTTGAACAGAAACAGATCATGTCCGGATGAGACCGCGGCGATGTGTAAAAATCTTATAGGCTATCAAAAGAACAATATTAACAAGCTTGAAGGTTATCTCTCCTGATCCTTTTTCGGAATATGAAACAGCTTTTTGAGTATTCCGGCAAGAGGTTTCGGAGATCTCATAACTACAATTTTCATTTTAAATCCTCCAAAAATTATTTTGTGACACTAACAGAATATGACAAAAGCGGTGCGTTTGCCACAAACGCACCGCTGTTTTTTTTATTTTTTATCCCATTCGTGCTTGTTTTTTAGCGTATTCCGAAGCTCCGTAAAGCTTTCGTGACGCTCTCGCGGTATAATTCCCGCTTTTACCGCTTCGATTATCGCGCACCCTTCTTCCTTTGTATGCGAGCATTTTGTGTACCTGCATCTGCCTATATAATCCGAAAACTCACGGTATGTATAGACAAGCTCATCGTTTGTGAAAAAGTCGAAACGCTCAAAGTCAAGCATACTGAACCCGGGAGTATCGGCTATATAACCTCTTCCGAGCTTGCCGTTGGTCACGATCGTGTAAAGGCTTACACAGCGTGTTGTATGCTTGCCGCGCGAGATCTTTTTGCTTATCTCGCCTGTTTCAAGCTCAAGCTCGGGAAAGATCTTATTTAACAATGTAGATTTTCCGATACCCGATGCTCCGGCAAATGCCGCAAGCTTGCCGTCAAGAGCACCCGTTATGTACTCTTTTACAGCCGCTGTGTCGCGGTCGTTTCCTTGGATAAGCACAGTAAATCCGCTTTTCCTGTATATATCAGCGTATTTTTCCGCGGCTTCGCTGTCAAGGTCTGCTTTCGTTATTATGATGACCGGTTCGATATTTTTGTTTTCCGCGATAGATATAAGCTTGTCTGCCGTGAGAAGCACCGGTTCGGGCTTCTTCGCGGCGAACATTACGAAAAGTATATCGAGATTTGCCATCGGCGGTCTGATAAGCGCGTTTTTACGTTCATATATCTTACTTATCATTACATTGTCGATTCCGTCGATACGCAGCTCGACATCGTCGCCTACAAGCGGTGTTTCACCGTCATGCCTGAAGACACCGCGCGCACGGCAGACAAGGCTGTCTGTGCATACGCCGTCTTCATTTGTAAAAGGTTCGTCAAGCAGTATCTCATAATTACCGCCGACTCCTTTTATTATTCTGCCGCGCAGATATTTTTCCATTATTTCCTCCGATTTTTCAAACGGATAATTATTCTTCGGTCGCCGGACCGAGGCTTATCTTAAAGCTGATCTTTGTACCCTGAGGTACCTCGGAAAATGCGGCGATGCTTTGTGAGAGGATCGTACCTTTTTCCTTTGCCGATTGCACATATTCAATGCTTCCGAGCTTGAGTTTATTATCTGACAGCAGAAGCTTTGCCGCATTTTCGGTGCTTTCAAGAAAGCTTGGAACTGTCACCGAAAATTCCTCGGAATTCTGACCTTTGCTGATGGTCAGCTTTACCGTATCGCCGTATTTCACGGTAGCTCCCGGTTCGGGAGAGCTTGCAACAACATAGCTTTCGGGTATATAGTCATGATATACGTATTCGCGTTCGGGAACAAGTCCGAGTTCCTTTAATGCGATCTCTGTTTCATAATAATACAAGTACTTATAATCATCAAGCGTGAAGGTCTGAGCGCCGCGGCTTACTGTTAGCGAAAGCTTGCAGTCCTGTTCACCGGGGATGACCTTGCGTTTCTCTCCGCTTTTCGGTGTTTGATCGAGTATTGTGTTTGGCGCAGAAACATCAAACGTGTACTTTACATCTATATCATAGTGGTTGTCGTCAAGCTGCTTTGAAAGCCCTTCCGTATATATGCCGCCGACAAGTTCGGGTATCTCCACGATTATTGTGTCGTTTCCCGAGGTGGCTTCCATGAGCGCGGACAGTATCATGACGGCGCTTACAGCCGCAACTATAAGAAATGCCGAGGTTATTCCCATGATGATAGGTAACATCGAACGGCTTTGGCGTGTACGCTTACCGTGTGAGCTGTGCTGTGTAAAGAGATTTTCGTTGTCAGCATTATGCTCGGTGACCTTGAATACAGCCTTAGGATTGTTCTTTATCTGGAGAAGATGCCTTAACATCTGGGAAGCGCTCTGGAAACGGTGAGCGGGGTTCTTTTCCATAGCTATGAGTATGATCTGTTCAAGGCCGCGCGGGATCGCCGCATTAAGCTCTCTTGGATTTTTAGGTGTTGATTTTACCTGCATAAGAGCTACCGAAACAGGGGTATCCGCAGTGAAGGGAAGCGAGCCTGTCGCCATTTCGTACATTGTTGCACCGAGCGAATAGAGATCGCTTCGGTGGTCGATGATTCTGCCGCTTGCCTGCTCGGGGCTGATATAGAACACTGTGCCGATAGCTTTATCGGTCACTGTTACCGTTTCTGCGTTTGGAAGCTTCGCTATACCGAAGTCGGTGACCTTTATCGAGCCGTCCTTGAGAAGCATAATGTTTTGCGGCTTTATATCTCTGTGTACTATGCCTTTGGAGTGAGCGTGTTCAAGAGCCTTGAGTATCTGCTCTGAGATGCTTACGACCTCTCTGAAGGAAAGCGTGCCCTTTTTGAGCATGTAGTTTTTGAGAGTTATTCCCTCGATAAACTCCATTACGATATATTTGAGGTTATCCTTTACCGAAACATCGTAAATACTTACGATATTCGGATGAGAAAGCATGGCGACAGCCTTGCTTTCATTGATGAAGCGCTTGACCGCCTGCGTGTCTCCCGCGATATCATCCTTAAGCATTTTAACGGCGACCGTACGGTTCTTGAGCATATCGTATGCTTCAAATACCACAGCCATGCCGCCCATACCTATTTTTTTCTTTATTCTGTATCTGCGGTCAAAGACCTGACCGACGTATTTTTCGAAAATATCCATTATTTGACCGTACCTTTCACGACGATATGTAATTTGATCAAGCCTTGCCCTGATTTGGGTCTGCCGAAAGCAATATCACCGTTATGTTGTCAGGTCCTCCGCTTTCAAGGGCTTCGTCTATCAGCATATCGACTGTATGAT
>JAFUMW010000125.1 GCA_017482465.1 Clostridia bacterium | reverse complement strand
GCTTCTATCGGCGTGTGATTTTTTCCGTCAAGCAATACAAGATCATCCCAAAGTCCCGCATTCCAGTGTACCAGATCGACATCATCACCGCAACCGAGTTCATCCTTCCAATCGGCAATATGCCTGAGTATGTATGATGCAAATCTGCAGTTGTCATCGGGATAATAAACCTCCGCAATACCTTCAAATGCCGATCTTACATATTTGTCATATCCCTTTCTTATCGAATCTCCGATCAAAAGTATCTTTTTCATTTCATCCTATCCCTTCCAGTATTCCTTTAAGATAACCTATAGCGTATAGTCTTCCGAGAGCTGTATAACCAGCGACAGTCTGCTTTTCCCCCTTAAGGAGAGGCACATGATCAACGCGTATCGGCACGTCAACACCGCATTTTTTATAAAGCCGCATGATATCCGCCATATCTATGACTCCGTTATCGTGAAATGTCTCATGAAACTTGTACTTGTTGCCGACCGCGTTTCTGAAATGCACGAAAAATATCTTATCCGCAAGCTTTGGGATAACTTCATACAGATCTTCGCCCATCATCAGATATGTCGCTTGACACATGGTCACCCCGAGGCTTTCGCTGTCAACAATATTTACGGCTTTGTTTATGTTTTCAAAGCTTATCATGATACGTTCAACATCCCCAAGCCTTTCAACAGGCGGGTCATCGGGATGAAGCGCAAGCTTTATGTTATATTTCTCGGCGTACGGGATAACCGCTTTTATAAAATACTCGTAGTTGCTCCAAAGCTTTTTTGCGCTTATACTCGTGCCGCTTTCCTTAAAATCTTTAATATCAAATCCTGTAACAAGCGCACCTCCGCGTTCTTTTATATCATCACGCGTCCTTAGCCATCCGATATGCGCCATAAAATTAAAGCATACCGTACGTATATCAAGCTTGTCCATTATCGGAAGCATCTTTATGACCTTTTCGATGCATTCGTCCCGATTTTCATCGCCAAGCTTTATATGATCGTGCAGAGCATTCGGCATCGGCTCGAGCACTAAAGGTGTTATGCCGTGATCGGTAAAGGCTTTGTATATTTTCTCCCAATGCGAAAAATCCGTAACATCAAATCTATCATCCTCGGGCAGACGGATGACCCCGTGCTTTACACCGCACTCAAGTGCATAATCCCAAGTCAAATCGTATTCGCTTTTAAAATAGTCGGTCAGTATCATCAAAAGCACCCCGTATACGCAAACTCATTATGATCATCAAATTTCCGTTTATGTATTGACAAAAAGCAAACATCTGTGTATAGTAATTATATCAAGAGTCAAAACGGATTGTCTAATCAAATATTACTTTTTTATAGATGAATATTACAAAATCAAAGGTATCGACATGAAAAAGAAATACTTTACCGAAATGTCCCGTCAATTTATATTTTCGCTGTATTACAGTTCAAAAACCAAAGACCAGGCAAGATATATAAACCACTACCATACCGAAACAGAGCTTGGTCTGATCTTAAGCGGAAATGGTGAATATATGCTCGGAAATAAAAGATACTGTGTCGGACCGGGCGACTTGCTGATAATCCGTTCAAATGAACAGCACTGTATTCCGTCTATCGCCTCGGATACGTTTACCTCCTTTAATATTCAACTGTCATCATACTATCTGTGGAATATATGCTCGGATTACATCCCGCTTAACAAAATACAGGCACTGTCAAACCCGAACATTCCAATAGTCCAAAGGATAACAGACGATAATATCATTTTATGCTTCAAAAAGCTCGCAGAGCTTTACAAGTCGGAAGATACTGCCGATATATTTAATACAAGGATAGAAGTCATCAAAGCCATAAATATGATCGCCGAAATGATCGATACAGATGATACCTGCAATGGTCCTTCAGTCGCCGGACTCCGCCATATCCAGAAAGCAACAGATTTTATCAAGCAGAACTATCAAAGGCCTATAAGCCTTGACGATATAGCAAAAAGCGCGGCTATGAGCCGATCATATCTCTCAAGCACATTCAAGACGGTCACAGGTGTATCTCCTTACAACTTTCTTTCCGCCACGCGTATCGAAAAGGCTGTCGAGCTCTTAAAGGACACCGACAAGACTGTCATGGACATAGCCTTTGAATGCGGATTCACAAGTCTGACCTCATTCAACAAGCTTTTCAAGCAACTCATCGGCATAACCCCGACCGAGTTACGCAATCATATGTAATTTTTACGAAACGATCGTCAAACATCGCAAAAAATATTTAACATATCGAAATATAAATCATTTATTTACACCATGCTTCATGATATAATGACAAAAAACACCGGAACATACCGCTTCGGTCAAAGACATGTGATAATGAATAGACTAAATATACACTTGCAAAAAAATGATATTTTAAGACGAAATTTTTATATCTTTTATTTTTGGTTTATGATATACTGATATTGCATTAAATACCAAATATTAAAAACGGAGGATACTACTATGTCATTCGAAAGATGCGATAAAGCTTTTATTGACAAATATATTGAAAAAACCAACGCGCTTATAGATGAGATTGAAAACTCACCGACTGCGGTAGAAGTGACCGGTACAAAGTATTACGTTGCCGCAAACGGCAGTGACGAAAACGACGGTCTTTCACCCGAAACACCGTGGCAGACTGTCGGAAAGGTCAACTCTGCAAAGCTTAAGTACGGTGACGGCGTCTTCTTCAGACGCGGTGACTCGTTTTGTCAGACCTATCATCTTTCTGCACGCTGCGGTGTCACATATTCTGCCTATGGCGAGGGCAAAAAGCCGCGCATTGTCGGCTCGGCAGATGCATCGGGTAAGGATAAATGGATACCTACAGAATATGAAAAAATCTACGCATTCTCTGAAAAGATACCTGCCGAGCGTGACGTAGGAAACATCATATTCGACGGCGGACGCGCATGGGGCATACAGATACAAAAGACCAAGGGCGGCACACGTCATGAGATCGGACGTGTTTTCAACGGACTCGAATGGTTTGATACCACAGTCGGAAAGTTCAATGACCACGGCTCACTTGACAACAACCTTGAGTTTTACCACGACTGGGACACGGAAACGCTCTACCTCTACTGCAAGGACGGCAACCCCGGAGACGTGTTCAGCTCGATCGAGCTGTCCGACAAGGGCTTTTGTATGCACGTTGGAAACTCCTTTGACGTTACGGTCGATAACCTCGAGATGTACGGCGGCACGTTCGGCATCAGCGCAGGAAGTATTGTGAACCTGACCGTACAGTACTGCACCTTCAAGTGGATAGGCGGTGCTATTCAGGGAAAATATATCTTCGGACGCGACTACGGTACACGCTACGGCAACGCTGTCGAATCCTATGGCAGCAGCGACGGCTTCACGATACACCACTGCTACGCGACACAAGTGTACGATTGCTGTTGGACAGTGCAGGATGCAGGCTCTGCGGTAATGAGAAATATAAAGATGCACGATAATGTGACCGAATACTGCAACACCGGTCTTGAGGTATGGCAAAACGGCGGTCTTATCGAAAACATGGAGCTTTATAACAACCACACACGCTTCAACGGCTACGGCTGGAGTCACCAGAGAGTAAACAAGGACGCCAATTTCTTCTACGGCGCGTCACCGTACGCAAACGTATACAGAAATTGCTCGATTCACGACAATATCAATTACCTGTCACAGAATTACGCACTTTTAGCTCGTCCCGCAGGTCCGAAGCAGTACAATTTCAACAATAATATATATATCATGGAGGAAGGTACTCTGCTTGGCGGTATAGCAAAGGATCCGGCGACCGGCGAGGGCGAAATGACAGACTACGAATACACGAAGGAAAACATCGAACGCTTCCAAGCTGACGGCTTCGAGCCCGGCACAAAATATTACATATGCGAAAAATCACCTTATGCAGATGATATGTATACACTCTGTTTACCGATAGATGAGGGCAAATAAGCAATATTATTCATAAAAAGCAATTTTTACCTTTACATTCTCCAATATATATGATATAATTGCTTCACCCCAATGGGGAAATAAGCAAAAGCGGAGGATAAAACCATGTCATTTGAAAGATGCGATAAAGCCCTTATTGATAAATACATTTCTGAAACAGACGCTCTTATAAAGGAGATCGAAAGCTCTCCCACCACGGTCGAGATCACAGGCACAAAATATTATGTTGCCGCGAACGGCAGTGACGAAAACGACGGTCTCACGCCCGAAACTCCTTGGAAAACGATCTCCAAGGTAAATACCACTTGGCTAAAATACGGTGACGGTGTTTTCTTCAAGCGCGGAGATGAGTTCAGAACAGAATGCACGCTCGAAACGCAGATAGGCGTTACATATTCGGCATATGGCAACGGCAAAAAGCCCCGTCTTATTGCTTCGGTCGACGGCTCGGGAGCAGAAAAGTGGCTTCCCACTGAATATGATAATATCTATCTTTTTGACGGTCAATTCACTTTTGAAAATAACGTCGGAAACATCATATTTGATAACGGCCGCGCGTGGGGTATTCAGATTCAGAAAACAAGACAGGGCACACGCCACGATATAGGCCGTGTATTCAACGGTCTTGAATGGTTTGAAACCACTAAGGGCGAATTCAAGGACTACGGTACGCTTGACAACAACCTTGAATACTACAACGATATGGACGCAGGAAAGCTTTATCTTTACTGCAAGGACGGAAACCCGGGTGACGTATTCAAGTCTATTGAGATCGCAACAAGAAAAAATTGTATCTCTCTCAAGGGTTATTTTGACGTAGTAATTGACAATCTTGATATATTCGGAGCAGGCTGTCACGGAATCGCGGGCGGCACTATGGAAAACGTCACTGTTCAGTATTGCACTCTCAAGTGGATAGGCGGCGCGATACAGGGTATGTACATTTTCGGTCGCGACCACGGAACAAGACTCGGTAACGCTGTCGAATCCTACGGTAACAGCAACGGTTTTGTAATACATCACTGCTATGCAAGTCAGGTTTACGACTGCTGTTGGACAGTACAGTTTTCAAAATCCGCGGTTATGAGAAACGTAAAAATGTACGATAACGTGACCGAATATTGCAACACCGGTCTTGAGGTATGGCAAAGCGGCGGTCTTATCGAAAACATGGAGCTTTATCACAACTACACCCGCTTCAACGGTTACGGCTGGAGTCATCAGAGAGTAAACAAGGACGCAAACTTTTTCTACGGTGCAAGCGCGCTTGCAAACGTATACAAAAACTGCTCTGTACACGATAATATCAACTATCTGTCACAAAATTACGCGCTTTTAGCGCGTCCCGCAGGTCCGCGTCAGTATAACTTCAACCACAACGTCTACATTATGGAGGAGGGTACTTACATAGGCGGTCTCGCACAGGATCCTGCTACAAGCGAGGGACCGTGGACAGACTACGAGTACAACAAGGAAAACATCGAGCGCTTCCAGTCAGGCGGCTTTGAGCCCGGCTCGAAATATTACATCTGCGAAAAAGCCCCCTACGCAGACGATATGTATACTCTTTACCTTAACAGGAAATAAAAAACTATCCGTGCAAATGAAGATCATTTGCACGGATAGTTTTATTTTTTCGTTTTGGATGCGTATGGCATCGTTTTATAACGATCGTAATAATGCTTATAAAAAAGCGAGGGAGAATTGTATCCTACGTCTTTTATTATTTCACCTATGGACTTGTCCGTATCGCTTATAAGCTTTTGCGCCATCTTCATTCTGACACCTATTATGTGGTCAAACAGCTTCTCTCCCGTCACCCTTTTGAAAAGCTTACTGAGATAGACAGGCGAATAGTTGAACTGCTCTGCAAGCTCCTCACGCGTGATCCTCTCATTATAGTGAAGGTCTATGTACTGAAGTATCATTCTGACACTTTTGATCTGTGCGTCGCTTGCAACAAACTCGGACGGACTTAACAGATTTTTATTCTGCATGACCTCACGCACAAGCAGGCTGATGATAAGGTGCGCGGCATATTTCGCGCTCGTTTCATCGCCGTTTTTCACAAAAGCGGTATCAAAATAATCAAGCATCCTCATGATCTCGCTGTCAGGCTCGATCTTTAGCAAATACGGCGGCTTGTATTCCTTTAACAGTGTCCTTAACTCCTCAGGAATCGCTTCTTCCTTGATATCGCACACCGACAAAATAAGTCTTTTTCCGTCGGTCGGCTCGATATGGTGAAAATCAAGCGGAGAAAGAAATGCAAGATACCCATCTTGGGCATCTACAGTAGTACCGTTTATCGACAGTCTTGCATTTCCCTTGACAAGGCATTCTACCTCGTAAAACTCATGCCAATGTATGACCGTTCCCGGATGCGTTCTTTTAGATCCCCAGCACATATTCTCTTTTTTACTTTTATATCTGCTGTACACAAGATCACCTCTGTTAGAGTATAACACATAAAACAAACAAAATCAAGGTCTTTCAGCATATTAATGTCTCAATAGTGAACTTTTGAGCACTTGTTTGTCATTGACTGAAAAGTTTTTTTCATATATACTGAAAGCATAAAAATACGCCGTAAACGGCTGAAAGTGAGGATACTATGTCATACTCTGTTGCAACAAAGGAGCTTCTGCAGGGATATATTGATAAAACAGAGGCACTCATAAATGAAATAACGAACTCACCGACCACGGTAAGCGTAACGGGTACAAAATACTACGTCGCATCTGACGGTGACGATAACAACGACGGAAAAAGTCCTGAAAGCGCATGGAAAAGTGTTGCGAAGGTAAGCGGCTTTGAAGGCTTCAAGCCGGGTGACGGTATTTTCTTCAAGCGAGGAGACACCTTCCGCTTTGAAACGCTTGAAATGCACAGCGGACTTACATATTCGGCTTACGGCGAGGGTAATAAGCCGCTTTTGCTTGCTTCGCTTGACGGTGTCGGCAAGGGCAAATGGGTAGCTACAGAATACCCTAACATATACGCCTTTACCGAAAAGCTTTGCGGCGACTCTACCGATTACAAAAATAACCGTGACGTCGGACACATCTGCATCAACGACGGCAAATGCTGGGGCATCAAGGTACAGGAAACCAAGGAGGGCAACCGTCTCAATATCGGCACGGTATTCAACGGCATTGAGCATTACACCACCACAGTCGGACGCTTCAGGGGTGAGATGGACCTTGACCACAATCTTGAATACTTCCACAACTGGGACAGTGAAACCCTCTTTATGTACTGCGACAAGGGCAATCCCGGAGAGGTATTTGAAAGTATGGAAATCGCTCTTCGCGGACGCGGAATAGTCGTTGGCGAATGGATACAGACCGAATATCACGGTCCGAGAAGAAGTGCGGAAAACGTAGTAGTTGATAACCTTGAGGTACACGGCACAGGCTCACACGCGCTTGTAGGCTGCTTTTTCAAGAACACGCTCGTACAGTATTGCACCTTCAAATGGATAGGCGGCGCGATACAGGGCAAGTACATATTCGACCGCAACTACAGCACACGCTTCGGCGATGCAGTGGAATGCTGCTTTGCAGACAACCACGTTGTGAGATACTGCTATGCTTCTCAGGTTTACGATTGCTGCTTTACCATACAGTGGGGTGCGCCGTCAACCATGGTCAACATCGAAATGTATAACAACGTATCCGAATTCTGCAACACCGGACTTGAAATATGGAACAACGGCGGCGTTATGAAGAATATGGATCTTCACGATAATATAACGCGCTACAACGGCTACGGCTGGTCAAACCAACGTCCCGGCAAGGACGGCAACTTTTTCTACGGCGCATATTGGGTAGTAAAAGAAAGCGAAAACAACCACATTCGCAACAACATAAACTACTGCTCAAATAAGTATTCGCACCTTTTGCGTG
>JAFUMW010000124.1 GCA_017482465.1 Clostridia bacterium | reverse complement strand
TCCGGAAAAAACTGTGAAAAAAATGACGTATGTTCCGCTTGGTGACAAAAATGTTGAGTTGATTTCTTTTAATTGCGAAAAATAAACATAAAGGAGAAAAAAATGAAAAGATCAATTGCAATTATCATATTACTTGCAATGCTCGTAATGTCGCTTCCTATTTCTGTTTCGGCGGATGATGATCATTACGTGTATGGACCGAATGCTCTCATCAGCGATGGTTATTATAAAACTACGGGTATGGACAGTATGCTTGTAAAGGAAGGAGATACAGTCTACCTACACAACGTGGCAAAAGAAGGAGAATATGCAAATCAGCAGCTTAAGTTCACCTTTAACAATCCTGAATTCGCGCTTGCCGATTATGCATACGTTAAGATAGGATACCGTACAGATTCAGCAAGTAAAAAAATAGACCTTTCCGTGCACAGCAAGCTCGGCGAAAGCTGGCATGGTAACGGCCATCCTGATCAGACAAATGACGCTGATTGGCACGATATAATACTCGATATGAACGATCTCACAGGTGGAGAAGGACTTCTTCAAAAGGGAGACTCTACGGCAATACTTTACCTCAAGCCTTTCGGCTCGGGCAATGTAAAAGTAGAGAAAGAAGCTTATTACGATATTTTGTATATGGCATTCTTTAAAACCAAAGCTGAGGCTAATGAATATAAATACGATGCATCGCAGGATAAATTTACATCCGAAGACATAATAAGCGCAGAAGAGCTTGCAAAAGATCCGTCGGAAGAAATTGATGTGCAAAACTCAACATCGTACATTTTCGGTGCTAACGCATTGCTGAATATCGGATATTACGGAACGGTGGGTATGGATCATTCCTTGGAAGGAAACGAAGGAGATCAATATGTACACGCTGTAGTTTCGCCGGGAACTTATAATAATCATAAGCTGGCGATATCATTTGCACCAACAGCTTTTTCTATTGCGGATTATCCATATATAAAAATAGGATACCGTACAGATTCTCATCACAATGAGATGAATACTTCCGCTATGAGCATAGTTGGTGAAAGCTGGTACGGCGCTCCCGGACATCCTGACCAGTATTGTGACGGTCAATGGCATGATATAGTGCTTGATATGAATATGCTCACCGGCGGAGAAGGCTTGCTGGAAAAGGGGGATACCACCGCGTATCTCGTACTCAAGCCTTACAACTCTGGCACAGTGACCATCGAGAAAAGCTCATATTTTGATATTAAATACATCGCTTGCTTTGCCTCCAAAACCATGGCAGACTCGTACACTTATAATCCGGCGAATGATGATGTAAATATGAGCGAAATTTTGCACGGAGATGCTCTCACGGAGGACGACGGCACGAAATTGACCGAGTATATGTTCGAAGCAGACGCTCTTATAGAGGAAATAATCAACACTTCCACGACTGTTGAGGTAACGGGTACAAAGTATTACATATCCGAAAGCGGCAACGATGATAACGACGGACTTTCCCCCGCGACCGCATGGAAGAGTATAGCTAAGGTAAACTCATTTGCATTTAATCCGGGGGACGGAGTGTTCTTTAAGCGAGGCGACACCTTCAGGCTTGACGGTGTGGCACTTGACGCGCTCAGCGGTGTAACTTATTCGGCATACGGAGAGGGTGCTAAACCTCGCTTCATCGTATCTTATAACGCATCCGGAAAGTATAACTGGATAGAGACCAAATACAAAAACATATACAAGTACGTTGAGAACATAGATTATGATCACAATGTCGGTAACATTGTTTTTGACGGAGGCGATGCCTGGGGCATACAGATACAAAAAACTCTTGATGGAAATTGGCATGAGATAGGTACGGTGTACAACGGTCTTGAATGGTCGGATACCCCTACGGGAGCATTTGGCGGATATCAGGATCTTTGCTATGATCTTCAATATTATCATGATCTTGAAACGAATACTCTGTATCTGTATTCAAAAGACGGTAACCCGGGCTCGCGCTTTTCTTCGGTAGAAATAGTACCGAGAATCAGCGCAATAGTGTTAAAGAACGATGATAGGTTTAATTATGCGCACGATATCATTATAGATAACATAGAGGTATTTGGAGCAGGCGTACACGGCGTATCCGCCGGAAGCGTAAAGGATGTAACCGTTCAGAATTGTGTTTTCAAATGGATAGGCGGCGGTATTCAGGGAATAGGAATGTTCGGACAGAATTATGGAGTTCGTCTTGGAAACGCGGTCGAATCTTACGGTAACAGTGAAAACTTCACGATAAAATACTGTTACGCAACGCAGATATACGACTGCTGTTGGACGGTTCAATGTCAGGAAACGGCTACTTTCAAGAATATCACGATGCATCATAACGTGTCCGAATTCTGTAATACCGGTCTTGAGGTATGGCAGAACGACGGCGGCTTTATCTCGGGACTTGATCTTCACGATAACTATACCCGCTTCAACGGCTACGGCTGGAGCCATCAGAGAGTCAATAAAGACTCCAACTTCTTCTACGGCGGATCGGTCGGTCTTTCAACTACGTTTGAAAAGAATAATATTTATAACAATATAAACATGCTTTCCCAAAAATATGCGTTGAAGGTACGTACGACAGGCCCTGAGCAGTACAACTTCCACGATAACGTATATTTTATGGAGGAAGGTAAGATGCTTGGCGGCATTGCGGCAAATCCCGGTACGGGTACAGGAATTAATGCTGAAGTAAAATACGATGCGAATACGATAGCAAGAGCTCTTTCAACAGGCTTCGAAAAGGGCGGTCAGTTCTATCTTGTAGAGCCGAAGCCTTATGGAGATATGTTTGATCTTTACGTCCACGAAATAACCGGTATTGATAAGTTCGAAGATATATCAAAGGATTTCTGGGGAAGAGAAGCCATCAAGGAAGTCGTTTCTCTTGGCTACTTCAACGGAACGAGCGATACGACGTTTGCGCCTAACGGAACGATGACACGTGCCATGCTCGTGACCGTGCTTTCGCGTATGTCGGATACCGACGCGTCTGTAAACACCATTACGTTTGCTGACGTCAATAAAAACGCATGGTATGCCCCCGGTGTTGCTTGGGCACAAAGCCTTAACATAGTTAATAACGGCACAAGCTTCAGACCTGATGAAAACGCAACACGTGAGGAGCTTGCCGATATGCTCTACCGTTATGCGTATAACATCTATCTTGATACAAGCACTGACGGTGTGGGAGAGATCAAGGACGCAGCGAGTGTTACCGCTGAATACCTGAACGGAATTAAGTTCTGTATAGCTAAGGGTATTATCAGCGGCTACGAGGACGGTACGGTAAGACCTAAGAACAGCGCGACACGTGCCGAGGTAGCTACAATGATAATGCGATTTGCGAATTATCTCGAAACAGCAGCATATGATGAAGCACGTGTTCTGGCAAACACCAAAACTGTGGTCGTTTCCGGAGATGAACTTGTAACGATACTTGACCAGAGAGAGCTTCGAAAGGAAAAGCAGGATGACGGTACTGTCAAATTCTCACCGTTCAACGCAAGCGGTACTCCTTGCATAAACATTCTGAATATACTCAACAAAGATATCAACTTCATGGATTATCCTTACGTTGTAATAAAGTACAAAACAAACATAGACAGTATTGTAAAATCCGAATTGTATACTACCGAACTCACAAAAGGCGGAAGCTTGATTCCGACAGGCAACAGCTCCGAATCAAATTCGCAGGATATCGGTATCATGGTGGATATGCAAAGTTATGTAAAAACAGCCGATAAGAACACATACGACTACAATCTTGTTATAAGCGTGTATCCTTGGGGAACATCCGCTACAGATCTCAGCAAGGAACAGTACTTTACGATCGAGGAGATAATATTCTCAAATACGTTCCTCGGAGCGGATAAGTATTTGGGTGGCTAAACCACAGGAAAAATTGAAGAACTGATTGACTAATATTTAAGGGGAGTTGACGATCGGGTCGATATGATCGTCAACTCACCGCTTAATATCAAAATAACGTATCACCGGTCAAGTCATATATGCTATTCTCATTTCGCGGGTGAAAAATCGCCATCTTTCCCTGAATTAATATCTTTGAAACAGTATGTATTACAAGGTATATGCAATTAGAAAAATTAAACAATAATTAAAACAAAGCCGTGGAAAAGCGTATGCTTTTCCGCGGCTTTGTGGCACCCCCAGCGAGAATCGAACTCACAACTAGCCCTTAGGAGGGGCTTGTTATATCCATTTAACTATGGGGGCGTATGTATTATTCTACCATAAATCAAACCAAATTACAAGATGCATTTTAAATTAAATAAAAAATTTTATTCTTGCAAAATCAAGTCAGCTTCTGTACTATATAATTTTATTTTATAAAAAAATATAGTAATATGTCAAAATCCGTATTGTATTCCGTGTTAAAGTCCTACCACATACAGTATAATTATGTTGTACGGAAAAACAGAACAACGCCGGGATTTGAAGCATTATTTAACCATGAAACTCAATTCAAGTTTACTTCCGCTCGTGGGATCAGCCAAAAAGAGAGCAGCCTAATGAAATGTACATATAAGATCAGAACAGACAATATTCTCGATGAGGATAACAACACGCATACTGTATACGGGATCGAGGTATGGCAGGATAACATACTGCTGAAAGCCGTTCCCGATGTGTTCGTCGATCATGACCGTGCAAAAACGCTTGTGATGCTTTGCAACAATGAAAAACTTGATCCTATACATCTTATGGATGTTATCGAAGACGAACTGAATTAGACAAAAATCACGTCCGAAAAATTTAATATTGCAATTTTCTCCAAAATATTATATAATGGTGTGGAACTTTTAAAGGAGAAGGACGTGTGAATTTATGCTCTTTATGATGATAAAAACCGAAGAAGATCGGCTGTTTGTAGAAGAATTATACTTCCGCTACCGTAATCTTCTATTCACTATTGCATACAAACGACTGCACAACGAAGCTTTGTCGGAAGACGCGGTTATGGAAACATTTATCAAGGCTATCGACAATCTGCATCACATTGACCGTGAAAATCCCACTCGTGCCAGAAATTACTTAGCTACTATTTGCCAGAATATAGTAACCGATATGTTAAGGAAGATGGGCAAAAATCCTGTTGTTTCTATTGACGATGAGGATTTTGGTGATGTGACGGATGATTATTCCGATCCGCAGGATATGGTCATAAGCAAGGAGGCAGTGTCGATAATCGAAGATGCGATCATAAATCTTGATCCGAAATATAAGGAGCCGCTGATTCTTAGAAGAATTAACAAAATGAGTATTGATGAAATAAGCCAAACCTTGGATATTTCAAAAGAAGCGGTAAACAAGCGTATCTTACGCGCCAAATATAAGCTTAAAGAACAACTTGAAGTAAAGGAGGTTATTAAGAAATGAGCAATAACAATGAGCGTTTAGATAAAATACTTGATATTCTCATAGATGAAGCTGTCGAATCGGCTCTTGACAAAGAGCTTACCGAATACGAATCGGCAGAACAGCACGTATTTTCAAAAGAACATGAAGAAAAAATGCAAAAGATCTTCAACAAGCATAAACGCAAGCTCTTTTTCCAAAAAGCATGCAAATTCGCTACACGTGCCGCCTGCTTTGCCCTCGCTTTTTTGATAACCTCAAGCATAGTAGTTTTCAGCGTAACAGCATGGCGAATTAAATTTTTGAACTTTATGCTCGACTTGAGCCAGCCTAATTCGAGGTTTAATTATACTGATAATGTTGCAAATTCATATAAAGATGAAAATATTGAAATGCAATATATTCCATATGGATTTATTTTAGAAGATAAATTTATCAAAGATTATAAAATGCGATGGAAATTTAATTATGGTGATGAGTACATTCTTTTATCTTGTAGCAACATAAAGGGGGATTTCACCGCAGACACTGAAAATTCAATGACAGAGAATATTACCATTGATGATAAAGAAGCTATATATATATCTAAAGATCGCCGAAATATTATATTTTGGAATGTCGATAATGTTTATTATATGCTTGTCGGTAGCATCAATAAAGATGAATTAGTAAAAATCGCAGAAGGAATCAAATAAATATTATATATTATCAAATTTATAGTTGATATATATCCGCCGCTCTTAAGTCTTAAATGCGGCGGCGGAAGAGTAATATATTTAGATATATTCGAAAAAGAGAATTTATATCTGTTATTTGCTTATCCTAAAAATGTTCAGGAAGATCTCACGCCCGATCAGAAAAAAGCAATAAAGAAAATGATCGAAATGATCAGAAAGGAGCAATATCATGGTTGAACCTCGTTTTAAATCTTCTCTTACAATGGAAGAAATTGAGAATAATTTCAAGGATATTGATTTCTTTGACGGAATTATGGACGGACTCGAAGAAACACTCGCGTTTATTAAAGGAAAAGCCGCGGATGAAACGCTTGCAAGAAAAAGATCGCTTCCTAATGTTAATGTTGCCGAGATCAGAGCAACGCTTGATATGACACAAAGGGCGTTTGCCGAGCTCCTCGGGGTATCTTGTCGAACAGTGGAAGCATGGGAAAGCGGAAAAAGCACACCTACTCCCACAGCTAAAAAGTTAATGTATCTTATTCAGTCGGACCACTCATTGATCCAAAAATTATAATTAATTATCCTATCCCGTATCAAAGTAACTATTTAAATCAATAAAATAGTCTGCACCAACTTTTGTCCTATTTTGTTTCTAAAAACGTTATTATGTTATAGAAACCAAAAAGGAGGTTTGATTATGAAAAAACATATCAAACAAAAAAGTCTTGTTATTATTTCAATCATTGTTTTAATAGCAAACATAATTGCAGTTCTCTCCACGCAGGCAGCCATTGTTCCGCCTGCGGATGTTGTTGCACCTCAGAATATAGCGATTGCTTTCACAGGCAATGACCTCTCTCTCGGAACTTTAGGAAAACTTTACTGCTACGGAGAAACGCAGGCTGACCCTATCTATTACGATGTTGGCGTTTTAGTTGAACTCCAGCAATATGACGGCGGTTGGAATACTATCAAATCCTGGGTAGACATTGGCAACGGATGGGCTATCGTATCAGAATATTACTATGTTGAACCCGGTTATTCCTACCGTTTGAAGCTGACACATTATGCATACGACATCGACACCGGAGATGTAGTTGAAAAAATCGAAGACTACAGTGTTGGTGTAAGATATACTACAGGCAGTAATTAACAAAACCTCGCTTAGTTGGAGTTAACTTCAACTAAAATCATCCCCTGCGGATTCGCTTTGCGAAACTGCAGGGGATCTTCATTATCTTATATATAAAATTCTTCCATTGTATCAAGGCATATACATGCAAGCCTGCCGCCTTCAAAGGTGGCGCCGCAGTCAATGCAAATATTATTGTTGCTTTTGTATATTTCCGCTTTACCTGTTATCACCAAGGTCGGCGTATGCCCGGATATAATGAAGAAATCATCCTCATCAATATATTTTTGATCATAGTCGGGGCGAATATAGGTAAGCTCTTGGAGAGTGTACTCGTCAAGCTCCTTGTCGGGTGAATAATTGCCAAGACCGGAATGAACAAGGAGAAATTTTCTGTTTCCAACCTTTACAAGCTCATATGGCACAAATTCCTCGAGATATTCTAAAATATACTCTCTTTCCTCGGGCAAAAGCGCATGGTACTGCGTTATCGTCGTCTCACCGCCGTTGAACTGCCACTGCAACAGATCCTCCATCAGCTCTTCATCAATATGGGTATCGTAATTATTCTCTGTTATCTCCACAGACAGCTTTTGAAGAAGATCAAGCGCCATAAGCTCATGGTTGCCGACTATCGGAAACACGTTCGATCTGCTCATCATATCCTGCAAAATGTCTATAGGCTTGTCACCGCGGTCAACAACATCGCCCAAAACATAAAGCGTATCGCTGTCCTTAAGCTTTATCTTATCAAGCATGGCAATATATTTTTCGTACTCGCCGTGAATATCCGATATAACGTATGTCATAGTTTCTCCTTTTGTGTTTTTCATTAACTATAATATACCACAGCCGTTTTATAAAGTCAATGCTTTTGGGCGAGGAAACAATATAAAACAGAGGGTGAGCAAAGCTCACCCTTTAATAATAACACGACTTATCCGATATAGGAGAAATCGAAGGTAAATACGCTTTCGGGATCATCGAATTTTTCGTTACTTACCCACGTTGCGGTTTTATCGGTCAGGTCATACAGCGCTGACCATACCGTGATGGTATTCTTGTCAGACACGCCCTTCGCGGCATCCCATTTTCTTCTGCCCACGGTCTTAAGCACATCCATGGCCGCATCTTTGGTCATAAGTCCCTCTGTGTTGCCGCCGTCGGGATTTATCTTGATTGCGATCTCATTGTAACGGTCAAGTCCCTTCATGCTCTCCTCACTTGTATAGTAATCGGGAGTTACAATGAAATTTGTGATATACTGGAATTCGTTTTCGGCTTCTTTTTCGCCGAGAACAGAATCATCATCGTTATAGTAGACCTTAAGCTCGCGTTTCGTTCCGTCGGTATCGGTCTCGTCTGTTGCAGTCACCCATTCGAGAATAGCCGATCTTCCCGTACTGTCCGCGACCATATAGTGAAACGAAGTATTCGCGCTGTCGTGAAGGTCATACTTTTTGACAAGCTCAACAGCTTCATCAACAGAACCCGCGTAATCAAGTATAAGGCGAAGCATTGTTGTCGATGTAAGATCGGGCTTATCGGTCGACTGATCTGTTGCAACCACATCGTCCTCTTTACCTTGGTATGACATATATATGCCGCAAGACACACCCGCTTCGTTTATACCGTCCAGCGGTGCGTAAGTAGCCGCGAGGCATATAAGCTTTTGCATCATACTGTCAAGATGTGCTCCGTTTTTAATACCGAGGAATTGCAGATCAACGCTTGATATCGACGCGTATCTGTTATTTCCCGGATCGGTTCTGACGATCATTCCCGTAGATGTTGAAAAATCATAGTTGCGTCCGAAGTATCTGTGTCCGTCGGGATCCTTGCAGGTAAACGACGAGCATCCGATATCGGGAGAGTCTATGCTTATCGGTACTATACCTTTTGTGATATTATCAACGACGAACTGTATAAGCTCTCCGTCATCAGATGCGCCGCCCTCGCTTATGAATTTATCAAAATAATAGTCGCCGCTGACATCCATTATGTAAACAGGAGCACTTTTATTCTCTTCATCTGCGTCCGCGATCATTTCTATAGACATGACCGTTGATATCTCATTGTGCCACAATGCAAATACCGCACCCGCAAGCACAAGTATAAGCGCAAGCAGAGATATGCCTGCAATGATAAGTATTTTCTTTAACAATTTCATATCAGTCTTCCACCTCAACAACACCGTTTTCTTTTACAGTGATCTTCATTCCGTCCTTAACATAATTTAAGAACTCCTCGCCCAATGAATCAACGACCGGCATAGTCACACCATCGACCCATACATCGGCGATAACTGCACCTGCCGCCGCAAGAGAATCTATATGGTTCGCGAAAAGCATACAAGCGGGATTTTTCTTCATGGCACAAGCGCAGTAAAGAACAAGTCCTCCTGTTGTAGAACCGATCGTCTGCGGCAGGCAAAGCGCCTTTCCGATAAGCGGTTTACCGTGAAGCTCTTCATTATTCTGGTCTCCGCATTTTACCTCTTTATCGCCGAACTGCAACGCCATCTGAAACGACGCCAGTGTATTAAAGCCCTGTTTTGTAACTACAGCCTCGGCTGTTACTTCTCCGGGAGTAATAACTCTTCCTTCAAACTTTTTCATTATCTTTTACCTCCGTTTGTGATGATACCGAGTATTTCCGCATCAGTATAATATCTTGCGCTTGTATATGTACGCAGTTTATTTGATGATGTGATCACCGGCATTTTTTTGCACAGAGGATTATTCATGTACATAAGCGGACAGATATAGGATGTGATAACACCCGTAGCTTTAAGGCGGGGTGCATATTCGGTCTCTTCAAAGGCTTTAAGAACATTGGGCGCGGCAGTAAGCACGGTGGGGATCACAACCTTTTTTTCACCGTTCTTCTTTAGTTCGCTCTCGATACTGTCTGTCCAGCTTTTCAGCTGTTCAAGTGACAAATGCGGACATCCCACAAAGCAAAGCTTGGGAGATGCGTCAACATTCTTCCAGATCACCGGATAGTTATTTTTTACTCTTTCAAGCTCTGCGTCATCAATGATATATTCCTTTGCGCCCTCAGCTATCAGGCTTTCACCGAGCTCCGCCGCTTCAGGTGTCAGATTTTCGATATGGTAAAGTCCGACCGCACCGTTTGAAGCTGTAGCCGCTCCGAAATCCTTGAGATACGCGCACGCGGTGTCATCAAGCTCATTTCCGATCCACTTATCAAGGCCGCGTACAAAAGGAACGTCCTCCATGACCTTCATACCGATAGCAGATCCCAGAAGCTGTGCTTCCGGTTTCTTTGTTGTTTGAATCTTAACTATCCAAGTAGCCTTTCTGCCCTCGTCGGTCAAAAGTCCAAAATATGGAACGTAGCCTACGATCGAGCCCATAATGTCGATAATACCCGAATTACGGTTGCATCTCGCGCCGAGCACAGAGTTTGCGTATACGACCGCGCTTGATTCCGCCCATGAAAGCACGTCGCCTTTGCCGGGTTTATTTCCCATTTCATCCATATAGCAGGTACAGCTGAAGGCATCCTTATCTATAAGTCCGAGCTTTTCAAGCTGTTTTTCATAGAAATTCTGCTTTGTGTACATAAACTTATTAAATACTAAATTCTGCAGAAAATTCGCAGGAACATTTTTGTCTATCGGACGGGGATCCACCGAAAACTTTTGTCCCGAGGCGACCCCGGCGTCAAGAAGCTGTTGCATAAGATCATATACAGGTGACATGACCTTGAGTCCGAAGGATGTTACCAGATGATTGTATTTTGAAGTAATGGGCACGAGCTTTTCGGCTTCAAATGCTTCGCCGTACATCACCAATGTTTTCATGACTTTAGCAAGCGTTTCGCCTTTTTCACCGTCAAGTATAGCCTGTTGTTCTTTGGTCAGTATCATTTCTTTCTCTCCTTATAAGTCAATCATATTTTCATGCATACGTCCCACGCGCCCCAAATGACCGTTCTTAAGTTACCGACCTTGTACGCGTCGCCCAAAACATGCACATGTCTGCCTTTTGCCGCTATAGGTGCGGGATCGTAGCCTACCGACATAATTACCGAATCCGCGCTTATCTTAAAGCTCTTGCCGTCTTTGTCCTTAACCGTAACTCCGTCACCGTGAACTTCGCAAAGCTTGGTTTCCAAATGTACGGGTACTTTATTTGTCTTAAAGAAGTCACGAAGATAGCTTGTGTTGGCAAGACATATACCTTTAGTTGTTATAAGGTCATCCTGCATCTCCACAATGACCGGCTTTTTACCCTGCAGATAAAGCTCATATGCGATCTCGCATCCCGTAAGTCCGCCTCCGACTACGACAACACTGTCTCCGACCGTTTTGTTACCAAGCAAAAAGTCAACCGCCTCAACAGCAGTGTCAACACCTTTTACGGGAATACTCTTAGCTTTTGCCCCTGTAGCCACGATGATCTCATCGGCATCAAGCGCTTTCACATCGGTCACTTCCGTGTTCATTCTGACGTCTATGGGGTATTTGGACAACTCTCTTATATACCATGCTATAAGCGCTTTGTCTTTTTCCTTGAACGACGGAGCTGCCGCCGCGATAAACACGCCACCGAGCTTGCCGCTCTTTTCATAAAGAGTGACCTTGTGTCCTCTCTTGGCGCAAAGAACTGCCGCCTCCATTCCGCCGATACCGCCCCCGATAACAGCTACTTTTTTAGCTTTCTTTGCAGGCTTGACGGTATATTTTTCAGACTGCATAGTCTCCGGATTGAGTGCACAACGTGAAATTCCCATTGTGTCCGTAAGATCCTGAGTATTCGCGTGTCCCTTTGATGACGAAAAATTAAAGCATCCGCTGTGGCAGCATATACAAGGCTTGATATCCTCAAGTCTGTTTTCTATCAGCTTGGTTATCCACTCGGGGTCAACAAGGAATTGACGAGCTACGCCAACAGCATCGATCGCTCCGTCTGCGACCGCCTTTGCTCCGACCTCGGCATCCATCCTTCCCGCACATACCACCGGGATATCAACGAATTTTTTGATATGAGAAACATCTTCAAGGTTGCAGTTCTCCGGCATATATACCGGCGGATGTGCCCAATACCAAGAATCATAAGTTCCGTTATCGGCATTCAGCATGTCGTATCCCGCGTTTTCAAGATATTTCGCCGCTTTTTCGGATTCCGTCATGTTTCTGCCGACTTCCGTATATTCTTCTCCGGGCATAGCTCCTTCGCAGAAGCCTTTCATTTTCGACTCGACCGAGTACCTCAATGATACGGGAAAATCTTCCCCGCACTCCTTTTTTATTGCCTGCACGACTTCCGCCGCAAAGCGATATCTGTTTTCAAAGCTTCCGCCGTATTCGTCGGTACGTTTATTAAAAAATTCTATAGAGAACTGATCGAGAAGATAGCCCTCGTGTACCGCGTGGACCTCAACGCCGTCAACGCCCGCGTCACGGCAAAGCTTCGCGGTCTTTGCAAACGCTTCTATTATCTCATGTATTTGCTCAACGGTCATTTCCGGACATATAATATCATGTGCCCAACGGGACGGCTGAGGGCTCGGACTGGCAAGCTCGTGAGATGTGTCGATGATAGGTTTTATAAGCGCTCGTGTAAGCTTGTTTTTGTGTAACGGGGCTACAAGCTCGGTGATAGCCCACGATCGTCCCATTCCCGCAGTAAGCTGAATAAACAACTTTGCTCCGGTCTTGTGTATCTCATCCATGAATTCTTTTAGTTCATCAAACATTTTCGGATTCTGCCATAGCCATTTCCCCCAGAATGTATCGCGAAGAGGTGCAATTCCGGGGATGATCAGGCCAACATTATTTTTAGCTCTTTCAAGAAAGAGCTTTGCCGCTTCCCTGTCAAAATGACATCCGCCAAGCTCAAACCAACCAAACAGCGATGTTCCCCCCATCGGGCACATAACAATGCGGTTCTTGATCTCTACATTACCGATCTTCCACGGTGTAAATAACGCTTCGTATTTTTCGTTTAGCTTATTCATTTATTCTTATCCTTTCACTGATTATTTGCCAGATCGCCGCAAACACGGTCAATATTGTCGCTTATAACGGTAAGATAACGATAAAAACCCGCCCTTTCCTCGGCAGTCAGCCCAACGCTGACCTCTTCGAGTATACGCTCGATCTTTGCTGTTATCTTTTCGCCCGCTTCAGCTCCTTTCGGAGTCAGTACAAAAGGACTGTTGTACCGCTTCGCGCTTTTGGATCTGCATATCAGATACCCGTTTGTCTCAAGATAATCAAGACTTCGGGAAATAGTTGCCTTATCCTCCTCGCATCTTTCGCAAAGATCTGTTGCGGTCAGTCCTTCGGATTTATATAAATAGTACAGGCAGGAAATATGCGGACTTCTTAATTTATATTCTGCCATTTCCTGATTTTTCAATTTGCGTATATTCCTGCTGATCCTGTTCATCAACACGGTAAATGTCTCAAACCTCTCTGTCATCGTATCCTCCCTTATACTTGTTGAAACTTCAACAAGCATAAGTATACCACAAACTTGTTGAAATGTCAAGAAGTTTTGGTGATTACTGCAATAATGTGTGAACAAGCATCAGTGTGACTTGCCACAAAAAAAGAAGGTGAGCGATGCTCACCTTCTTTTTTTATTATTCTTCTTCGAATGCGTCCTTGTCAAGACCGCATACCGGGCATACCCAGTCCTCGGGAACATTCTCCCATGCTGTGCCGGGAGCTATTCCGTTATCGGGATCCCCTACCTCGGGGTCATAAACATATCCGCAGGGACATACATACTTTGCCATTACCATTACCTCTTATTCTTTCTATGTATTACTT